>CAYLVN010000065.1:0-11513 GCA_964387115.1 uncultured Fibrobacter sp. | reverse complement strand
GAGGATCTTGAAATATTCTACATCACGGTCCGGGTTCTCAATTCTGGAAAGAAGCTGATATTCCATGATATCGAAGAGGTATTTGTAACATTCAAGGTCATCAGGTGATCCTTCGCGGCGCATGTCTCCTGTGTCGGTTTTTATCCCATAAAAAAGGGCTGTTGCCAGCTTTGGGCCGATCGGACATCCCGCTTCCAGAAGATACCTTGTTATGATAGTTGATGTAGCACCGTAATCTTTCCTAATGTCACTGAAATAGGTGGCATCGGCAGGGGGGTAGTTGGGATGGTGGTCAATGACCGCATGAATCGGTATGTTTTTTGGCAATGAAACATTTCCCTTGCCTGGAAAAGAATCGACAAGGATAATTTTTTCGAAGTCGTTTATTTCTGTCAGCACAAACGGAATTGTTCTGATATTCAGGAAACGGATCATTGCCCTGTTTTCAGCTCGTCCGACAAAGCCTCCAAAAGAGATAACAGATGATTTTACTCCCCAGAAAGAGAGAAGCTGTGATACTCCAAATGCTGAAGCGAGGCAGTCCGGGTCGGGGTAATCATGTGTCAGAATGAGCACATTTGATGAAGGAACAATGTGCTTACGGAATTCATCGACTTTTTCCGCAAAATTATCAGGCTGACCGATCTGTGGTAATTTTGTTTCCGACATAAGTTCCAGCTATCAGAAAATGCTCCGGATAAAAAACGTGGAAAACCGGGAAAAATATGTTTGAAAATAAAAGCATTGCATAATATAATATATTAATCTGAGTATTAACATAATTCAGGGTATAACTACAGTTTGCTCAGGAAATAACAGATGAGATATGCAATAATTTCTGATATTCATGGTAATGCAGAAGCACTCAGTGCTGTATTGAATGATATAAGTGACCGGAAAGTCGACACTATAATCTGTCTGGGTGATGTCGTGGGGTATTATCCTGATCCGGAAAAGTGCATAGAGCTTGTTAAGGAGAATGCCGATTTTTGTGTAGCAGGGAATCACGATTATGCCGCCATCGGACGTATAGACACACAGAATTTTACATACTATGCTTTTGCGGCGATGGAGTGGACCAAGCAGAATCTGTCCCAGAAAAGCAAGAATTTCCTCAAATCGCTTCCACTGACAATCGAAAAGGACGATATGTTCTTTACCCACTCTTCACCATCAAACCCGCAGGACTGGGTTTATGTTTTCCCGGATAGTGAAGAAGCTATATTCGAGGCGTTCAACAGCCTGATTTACAGACTTAACTTTATAGGTCATACACACTGGCCATCGATAATGATACAGCAGAATGACCGCATTGTCCTTCACTCTGATCACCTGATAAAGATTGATAAAGAATGCAATTATCTGATCAATGTGGGCAGTGTAGGGCAACCCAGAGATTTCGATTCCCGCTCCTGTTATGTAATCTATGACTCCGGCACCATGGAGATCACAATCAACCGTGTAGCATACGACTTCAAGGTTACTCAGGACAAAATCCGGGAAAATCAACTTCCTCAATTTCTTGCGGAAAGACTGGAAAAAGGCCGGTAAACAGGGTAAAAAAATTATTTGGCCATCATTTTCCAAACCGCATCCGGTATTTTATAACCATGCAAAATCTTAAAGATGTAGTTAACAGCCGTCTTCTTCCTTTTGTGTCAAAGCCGGTGAGGTATACCGGATCAGAACTGAACATCATCCGAAAAGAGCTGCAGCAGCTCTCTGTTCACGGGGTAATCTGTTTTCCGGATCTTTACGATATAGGAATGTCTCATTTTGGACTGCAGATACTCTATCATATTGTGAACAGGGAAAAGAACTGGGCCCTTTCCCGTTGTTTTACACCCTGGGCCGATGCAGAGGCGCTGATGCGCAGCACAGGGATACCGCTTTACACCCTTGAATACATGACTCCCGTAAGAGAGGCTGACTGGATAGGTTTTTCTGTCCAGTATGAACTCCAGTACACAAACATAGTCAATATGATCGATCTTGCGGGACTCGATGTCTTCAGCAGCGGCCGTTCAGAGCATGATCCACTGATAATTGCCGGAGGGCCCTGTACAGGTAATCCAGAGCCTCTTTCAAAGTTTGTGGATGCATTTGCGATAGGTGACGGGGAGGAGACAATTGTCTCGCTCTGTAAAGTGATAGAGCGGGAAAAGAAGGCTGGTTCTTCAAGGGATGCCCGCCTGCAGGCACTATCGAGTATTCCTGGGATCTATGTTCCTTCTCTTTATAAAACAGAAACGAAGGGCCGCTTTGTTGTTTCCCTGCCTGGAGACAAAAAGGTCAGAGCTGCAAAAATCAAAGAGCTTGGCAGCGAAATATATCCGCAGAAACCTCTTGTACCACTAATAGAGACTGTTCATTCAAGGCTTGCCGTAGAGGTAATGAGAGGGTGCACAAGAGGGTGCCGTTTCTGCTCGGCAGGCAACTTCTATCGCCCGGTGAGGGAAAGAAATCCCGGGGAGATATATGAGCAGATCCGGAGTGGAATCGAGTCTACAGGGTTTCGCGATGTCGGTCTGCTGAGTCTCTCAACCGCAGACTACTCCTGCCTTAGCGATCTTCTTGAAGCCTGCCTGGATCTCAAGGAGAAATACCATGTCTCTCTTGCACTCCCATCAACACGTATCGACGCTTTAACTGAAGAGCAGTTTGAGCTTCTGGGACGCGTAACTTCATCATCATCTCTGACGATTGCCCCGGAAGCGGGAAGCGTCCGTTTGAGGAGGGTAATAAATAAAGATTTTACAGATGAGCAGATCTTCGCTACTGTAAATAAGCTGCTTTCCGGTAATGTGCAGACTTTGAAGCTTTATTTCATGATCGGTTTGCCTTCAGAGGGAGAGCAGGACATCGAGGCAATCATTGAGATGGTCACAAAGATTGCGGGGATAGTCAGGGCGAAGCAGAAGCGCAGGATGGTTCACGTTGCCATTTCTCCATTCTCTCCAAAGTCGCATACACCATTCTGCCGTGAGAAGATGGAGAGCAAAGAAGCTCTGGAAAAGAAAGGTGCCTGTATAAAGGGAGCTCTCAGACACCTGAGGAATGTCAAGGTATCATACCGTAATCCACAGGTAACGATTCTTGAGACCGTAATGGCCAGAGGCGATAGAAGAGTCTCTGAACTGGTGCATCTTGCATGGAGAAAAGGCGCCAGGTTTGATGGCTGGGATGAGTGCTTTAACATACAGCGATGGATTGATGCGGCATCAGAGCTGAAGATGGATCTTGATACATACCTTGATGAAATTCCTGAGGATCAGGAACTTCCCTGGGCCAGTGTATCTGTCGGTGTTTCGGATTCCTGGTTAAAAGAGGAAAAAAAGCGGGCTTTGACCGGGGAGACCACAGAGGACTGCAGAAACGGCAAATGCACCTCCTGCGGTGTATGCGAAAACGGTATCAGAAGAAAAGTTTCTGACAAAGAGGAAAAATTTTCCGGGCAGCAGAGTGGATCTGCTTTGCCCCGGAGACATTCAGATGTAAATTATCACTACAGGTTTATTTACAGAAAAGGCGAGCTGATCAAATTTCTTGGTCACCTTGATATGGTGGCTGTGATCCATCGTGCATTCCTGATTGCGGGAATTCCACTGGCCTATTCAAACGGCTTTAACCCTCACCCCAGAATCTCATTTGGGCCGCCTCTGCCATCGGGAGTTACAGGGGAGAGAGAAGCATTTGATGCAATAATGACAGAGAGCCTGTCGAATGATATTTTGTCTGTAAATAAATGGCTTCCTGATGATTTAAGACTGGTCGAGGTAAAAAGTCTGCCTCCAAAATTACCATCGCTTAATTCTTCCATTACATCAGCACTGTACAAATTTACGCACTATTCAGAGATCGAACCCGGGGTTCTTGAAAAGAGAATCGCTGATATTCTATCATTGCAAAAGATTGATGTGACAATTGAAAAGAACGGTGAGTTAAAAGTTAAAGATATCCGGGGGGGGATCATCGATCTATCGGTGTCACTCTGCGGTTTTGAGGCGCACCTCTCGATGATTCCAAACTGTTCCTGCAAGCCATCTGAGTTGATAAAGGCTCTTTTCCCGGAATCGGGAATAACAGAATTCAAGGTGGTAAGAGCCTGCTGCTTTACAGGCAGCGAGGTTGTCTAGTTTCAGGTTTTATTCAGAAGCCAGAGATGCCATACTGATACCTGCGATGTAACCTGTGGTCCATGCTGCCTGCAGGTTAAACCCGCCTGTAAGCCCGTCAATATCCAGCAGCTCTCCGACCGCAAACAGACGGGGGTGTATTTTACTCTGCATCATCTTAAAATTGATCTCTGATAATTTGATTCCTCCGCATGTCACAAATTCATCTTTGTTTCTGTCTTTCCCGGTTACATTCAGAATGCATCTGTGGATCTGCTCTGCTAAGTCGAGGGCCTGTTTTTTTGACAGATGAGCCCAGAGATCATTCGGGCCGCATTCTGAAGCTTCCGCCAGTGATATCCAGAGTCTTCTGGGGATTGGTATTGGTGTTTCGGCATGGATTCTTTTACCGGCGTTTGAGGTGCGCATAAGAGAGAGAATCTGGAAAGTCTGTTCAGTGACAGAGCGTGGATACCAGTCGATCATACACTGGAAATTGTATCCAATTTTAAAGAGGTCCCTTGCTGCAAAGGAGGAGAGTTTCAGTACTGCCGGTCCGCTGATCCCATTGTGGGTTATTAGAGCGGGTCCACTGGATGAAAATCTGGTTCCTGGAATAGATATTTTTATTTCAGGGAGTGAGATACCGGGTATGCCGGCGATTCTTCTGTCATTAACTACAAAGGAGAATAGTGATGGGACCTGCTCAATAATTGTGTGCCCCAGTGAGGATGCGATTCTGATTCCAGCGGATTCTGCAGAACCACCTGTGGCAAGGAGAAGCATATCATATTGTTCTTTGCTGCCGCTGCTCAGAAGCAGTTCAAATCCCTGCAGATCGGGTAAAGGTTCAGCAGTCTCAATACCGCAACTTTTCCTCAAGATAATGCCGCAATTTTCCGCTGTCTCAGATAGACAATTGACTATTGAAAGCGATTTGTCAGATTCCGGAAATACACGCCCGTCGGGCTCGGTTTTCAGGTTGACCCCACGGGATTGAAACCACTTTACAGTATCTGCAGGACCGAAGCGGGTGAATGGACCAATAAGTTCCCTGGAGCCTCTGGGATAAAAAGCGGAGAGTTGCCGTGGAACACTGACAGAATTTGACAGGTTGCAGCGGCCACCGCCTGAAACAGCGACCTTTGAGAGAATTGTGCCGGTTTGTTCAAATATGGTTACTTCAACAGACGGGTTTTCCTGTTTACAGGCAATCGCCGCGAAAAAACCGGCTGCACCGCCACCTGCTATAGCTGTTTTCATCAAGATTTACCTTTTCTAAAAACTATCTGTACCGTATAATCAAGATTTCATAAGTCAGGTAAAAATAATTCATACAAAGGCTGCTGAGGGATTGCTGTAATCAGAGGTAAATCAAAATGTGGACACCAGTAATCAAACCCGTGGATATTAAACGAGTCATAGTTGAATTTACCACCCGCTGTAATCTGCGATGTGCATACTGTGCAAAGTCTCTTGCCGGGGCCGATGTCAGTACTGATATCCCTGATGAACTGCTGAACCGGATAATCGATTTTATAATCAGCAATAAAACAGGTCAGGTTTGTGTCAATGGACATGGAGAAACGACATGCCGAAAAGACTGGCAAACCTTTTGTGAAAGGATGCTTGATCAGGGAGTAAAAGTTGGAATAATCAGCAATTTCGCTAAAAAGTTTTCAGCTGAGGAGATACATACTCTTTCGCGTTTTGCCAACATAGAAGTGAGTTGTGATACTGCAGATCCACACCTTTTCAGCCGACTCAGAGGTGGTTCAGACCTTAATGAGCTGCTCGGAAAAATGCAGCTGGTTCGGGCTGAAGCACAGAAAGAGAACAGAAAGCCGCCTTCATTTACGTGGTCCTGTGTTTTATCAGACCAGAATGTTTTCGGTCTCGAAGAGTATGTAAAGCTGGGGATCCAATACGGAGTTGAAATATTCAATTTTTGTAATCTGGTGAGCTTTCCAGATTCTCCTGATTTTCTTCCGGTGAAGCATATTACAGAATTGCCGGATGATAAGTTCTGCGAGGCGCTCTTAATTTTCAGGGCTGTAACCGCGGTTCTCCAGAAAATGGGGAAAGGGGTTTGCTGCCCGGGGGGACTGATTGAAAAACTGGTAAACAGGCTCAAATCTGTAAACAGTCAGAATACTTTGCAGAACACATCAAGTTCTTCAGCACCTCTGCATACAGGAGAAACCAGAAACTGTACTGATCCATGGAACATGATCTATTTCCATGCTGATGGCAGGGTTTCGCCCTGCTGTACCTATACTCCATTTGGTGATCTGAGCAGGTCAGGCATCGAAGAAATAATCAACTGTGAAGAGATGTTAAATATCCGCAGGGGTCTTTTATCAGGAGAACTTCACGGGGACTGCATAAATTGTCAGATTGCAGAATGGAAAAAGACGGGTGCGTAAGTCAGGTTATCAGTTTTTCTTACTTCTTCCGAGCAGATCGCGGCTGCTTCCACCGGTTCTGGATGAATCGCGTCTCGCTATTGAGGATCTGTTTTTTACCGGAGCTTTTTTTACCGGTTCCAGAATCATGAGCAGGTAAACCTGAAATGATGCTTCCTCGTTCTCAAATAGAAAGTCAAATGAGAGCGTATCGCCACTGGAGACCATCACAGTTTTTTCTTTTTTGTCCCGCAGTGTTGTTTCCACAAAGATAGAGTCACCAGATATATTGGAAATAGTGATTTTTTCAGACAGATAAATGTCCGCATGCTGCCCTGAGAGAGTGATACTTCCTGGTTTAAAGTTCAGATACAGTGATGGAGTAGCAAATCCTTTTGAGTAAACATCAGTTCCCGCTATTCTTGTCATTCTTAACTGTGTACAGCGGTACGACCCGGGTATCTTCAGTGCAAATACCGGCAGGCTCAAGAGCAGGATGAAAAGTGATGTCATGTTTTTCATAGCATCAATCCACATAGTCCAGTTATAGAGAGCATCAATCTGATGCTCTCAAAAAATGAAAGGCGCAGGAATTATCTGCGATCAATTATCTGAAAAATGTGTCCGGGACTTTTTGCCGGGTCAAGAATTACGAAGTTATGACCACCCTGCCATTTAAAAGTCTCTCCATCATTCAGGACATCTTTTACAAGATACTCCTGTGTGTGTTGCAGATCAAGAGCGCCAGTATCCAGGTCAATCCACCCCGATTGTGTATTCTTCACGTCAAGATTGACAATGCAGAGCATTCTGCATCCGGATCTTTTGTCAACCTTTGAATAAGCCATGATCTGATTGTTCTCGCAGTGGTGAAAAACCAGATTGTCGTATTCCTGAAAAGCCGGATAATTATTTCTCAGATGGTTGAGGGCCTTTATGAATTTTTTTATGTTGCCTGGAGCATTCCAGTCTCTTGCTTTGTACTGGTATTTCTCTGAATCGATGAGTTCTTCTTTTCCGGGGTATGGAATCGTCTCGCAAAGCTCATAGCCATTGTACATCCCCCAGAGGCTTGAGAGCGTAGCGGCAAGAAAAGCCCGCATTTTGAAAGCCTCGCGCGGCGCATTCTGAAGGATGACAGGGAGTATGTCCGGTGTGGTGGGGAAGAGCATCCCGCGCATATACTCTCTGGTGTGTGATGCTGTAAGATCCTTGAAGTATTCCTCAAGTTCCCATTTCTCATTTCGCCAGGTAAAATAGGTATATGACATGTCAAATCCCAGTTTAGCCAGGCGGTGCATAACCTTGGGTCTGGTAAATGCTTCAGCGAGGAAGACCAGTTCAGGTCTCTTTTCTTTTATATCGTTGATGATCCATTCCCAGAAGATAAACGGTTTTGTGTGAGGATTATCGATTCTGAAGAATGTTACGCCTTTGTCGGCCCAGAAGAGGATAATATCACGTATTTCGGTCCACAATTCCTGCCATTTAGAATTGAAGAAATCGTAGGGGTAAATATCTTCATATTTTTTAGGGGGATTTTCTGCGCATTTAATAGTCCCGTCTTCTTCATGAAAGAACCATTCAGGGTGTTCTTTTACATGCGGGTGATCGGGGCTGCTGTTCAGTGCAATATCAAGTGCGAGTTTGAATCCGTGCTTTGTGCAGGCCTTTACAAACTGTCCGAATTCCTCCATGGTGCCGATATCCGGGTCGACAGCGTAATGTCCTCCGTGTTCATTTCCTACTGCGTAGGGAGAACCCGGTTCACCTTCGAGAGATATGAGACTGTTGTTTTTGCCTTCCGATCGGGTGAATTGGCACCAGGTAAATCGTATCAAATCCCATATCCTTTATATCAGGCAGTCTTTTTATGCAATCTTGCCAGGAAGCACTTTTGTCAGGATGTTTCCCCTGTGAGCGTGGGAACATCTCATACCAGGTGGAGAACCTTGCGTAGACCGGATCTACTCTTACTTTGTAAATTCTGTCGTGTTTTGCAGTTTTTCTTGTAAAAGGAATCGTATATGCTTCGAGGCTGTATTCGTAAAGACCTAAATGCTCTACTTTGAGGTCATTGTTTATGTGCTCCATTGCAACTTTTTTCCAGGTCGAGTCACCAGCTTTTCTGTAAATCAGGTTAGCCCCGATCTTTTCATGGCCGGTGCGGTAGATATCGGCCTGAACAACCACTTCATCATGCGGTTCTCTTTTCAGCGGATAATCACCACTGTTGACCAGAGGAGTGATATTTTCAAAGACAAAAAAAGTGAGATTGTCTGGAAATCTGCTCATTTGACTAATGTTCCCTTTCTTTATTTTTCCAGGAGATAACATCCTGGTAAAAATCTATCGTTTTAAGTGCGATTTTTTCCCACGAGAATTCTGTCTCCACTCTTTTTCGTGCCGCTTCACCCATCTGTTCACGAAGATGCGGATTTCTGATCAAAATGTTGATTTTTTCGGCCATATCACGCTGGAAAATATCAGGATACTTCGGTTCAAAATTGATTTTTGATTCTGCGGCGAATGAGACAAGGAAGCCTGTTTCTCCATCTCTTATTATTTCCGGTATTCCACCTACATATGTTCCGACTACAGGTGTATGGCATGCCATCGCTTCAAGGTTGATTATCCCGAATGGTTCGTAAAGTGACGGGCAGACAAAAACAGCCGCATGAGAGTAGAGCACACGCAGCAAATGGTGGTCAAGCATTTCGCTGATCCAGACAACCCCTTTGCGGGACTGCTGAACCCTCCTGATTTCATTCTGGACCTCTTCCTTTATCTGAAGTGTATCCGGGGCTCCGGCGCACAGGACGACCTGTGTGCTCTCATCAATCAAGGGAATAGTTTTAATAAGGTGAGATATTCCCTTTTGACGGGTGATTCTACCCACAAACAGAACGAATGGCTTTTCCGGATCGATACCGTAGTTCCTGAGAATATCTTCATTGTAAATGCGTTGGTAGAAGTTCAGGTCTATTCCGTTATGTATCACCCTGATTCTTGCAGGGTCGACATTATACATCTGGATAACGTCTTTTTCCATGTCTGCAGATACGGCAATTACCCCGTCAGCATTGACATAGGCCGTGTTTTCGATCCATGATGACAGGTCGTAACCGGTGCCCAGCTGCTCTACCTTCCAGGGCCTGTGCGGCTCAAGAGAGTGTGTGGTAAGGATGAGTGGAACTTTGTAAAGAATTTTGGCCAGAAGTCCGGCCCAGTGTGTATACCAGGTGTGACAATGGACTATACTGCAGTCATGGACCGATGCAGCAAACTTGAGATTGTTATCCAGGGAATCAAAAACTTTTCCAAGCTTCTGATGAGCTGAATAAAGCGGGTCATTACAGTTAAACCCCTTTACATTCAGGGGGTATTTACCATTTTCATCTTTAAAATCCTGATCACCGAAGCAAAGGACATCTACCGGTATGTGTTTTCGCAGCTCCCGGGTCAGGAAGTCAACATGTGTTCCAGCCCCGCCATAAATATGAGGCGGGAATTCATTGGTGAATATCGCTGCTTTCATAACCCTCAGGCTTTCTTTAAGACACCTCGTCTAAACTGCCTTATTCATCGAAAAATGGTACTATTTCGACCTGAAAAATTCAAGAATTACACCCTTCCAGGGGCATACAATCACTTTGCCTCTATATCTTGTTCCTCCTGAATCAGGGAACTGAAGATTTCATAGAAACGTCAGTGTGTGACGGGGTGAGATTTTGTTCCTTTAATTAGAAGACGGTATAAGCTACATAATATAAAACAGGCCACTACCGTCCACAGCATACACTATACACAGGTTTAAATGCCGGGTGGTCCCCGGGAATTCTGATGTTCAGAAGCAGATTTGAAAAAGTGAGCCTGCAGTTTCCTTACATTCTTTCTTAACAGCATGATGAATAAAAAATGCCCATTTCAAAGGGAATTGACCTATTTTATTACACTGTAAAAATTAAAGGAACCGTTTATTTCAAACAGGGAGATCTGCATGCCGGAAGCTGATGTTCAGAACGAAAAACAGAAAGAGTTCTATTTAGAAATTCCTCAGAAAAACGAAGCGTTCTTTCTTAAAGGATCAAACAATCATGACTGGGGTTTTAAAAACCGTCTGGCAAGGATCTTCAATCCAGTTTCGGGGAAAACAGTGATGCTGGCGTTTGATCATGGATATTTTCAGGGACCCACTACAGGACTGGAAAGGATCGATGTAACAATAGAGCCTCTGGTTCCTCATGCCGATGCGCTGATGCTGACCAGAGGGGTGCTGCGTTCGCTGATCTCCCCGACAGTCAGAAACAGTGTGGTCATGAGGGCAAGCGGGGGGCCAAGCATTCTTAAAGAATTGTCAAACGAGCAGATTGCTGTCAATATGGAAGATGCTTTAAGGATGAATGTTTCCGCTGTCGCGGTTCAGGTATTTATCGGAGGAGAATTTGAATCTCAGAGTGTGACAAACTTGACAAAGCTGATCGATGCAGGCAACAGGTACGGGATACCGGTGCTTGGGGTTACGGCGGTAGGGAAGGATATGGTCAGGGATGCAAAGTATATGCGGCTTGCGACCCGTATCTGTGCTGAGCTGGGTGCCGCTTTTGTAAAGACCTATTATGTAGAGAGCGAATTCGAAACAGTCACCGCATCCTGCCCTGTACCGGTTGTTATTGCGGGGGGAAAGAAGCTTCCTGAGATCGATGCTCTGAAAATGGCGAGGAACGCAATCGATCAGGGTGCCTCCGGAGTTGACATGGGAAGGAATATTTTCCAGTCAGAATCACCCGTTTCGATGATCACAGCGGTAAGAAAAGTGGTACATGAACATATGAGTCCGAAGCATGCGCACGAACTCTATCTTGACCTTATGAATAACAAGAAGAGTAAGAAATAAGCAGGGCTGGAAATGAACAGATCGGTTCCGGTCGGATTATCCCGATTACCGGAAACGATCCCGGTTTTAACAATAAGGGAAGTATGACAGGCCGGG
>CAYLVN010000064.1:4645-11584 GCA_964387115.1 uncultured Fibrobacter sp. | reverse complement strand
TGTTGTGAGGCAATTGCATCTGCCCTTGCCTGCAGACTTCAGGTGCTTCTGGCACCGGTTTTTCATTATGGCTGTTCAACGCCTTTCAAAGCCTTTGGGGGCTGCTCGGGGGTTAAATCATCTGTACTGGTTAATTCACTTCTGGATATCTCGGGGGCGTTTCTTTTCCAGGGATTCAAAAAACAGATCATGATCGACCTGTCCTTTGATAACAAAGACGCTCTGGGAAATTTCCTGAAGAGAATAAATTCCAGAGAGTTAACAGTCAGAGTATTCTCACTGCACTCAGATGAGCGGGTCAGGTCGTTTTTAAAGACAGATTCTATACGGCTTGAATCGGCAGTACTCTCTCTGGCAGCCTATTTGAAGTACCCCGGCCTGCCATCGGTTCCATCCTCCGATCTCCAGGTCAAAGAAGACCAGGGTGCGATCAGGAGATGGATGAAGACAGGAAAAGATCCCCAGAAGCTGCGCAGGATGTTTCCTGCGGGGATAATGTCCGAAAATGCAGATAAATACAGTGCAGGTTTGGGTCGCGAGCTATTTGGATATATTTTAGGATTTCTGGAACAGGACTTCATTCAATTTATAAAGCCGGAACATGCTGCTTAAACAGATAGTAGAACAAACGTTGCCTAATGGCCTGAAGGTCATTTGCCTGAGGAAAACAGGATCACCTGTTATTTCTGCTCAGCTCTGGTATAAAACCGGCAGCTTTTATGAAAAAGATGGAATCCGGGGTATTTCCCATTTTCTTGAGCACATGATGTTCCGTGGATCTTTGAAATTCGGTCCCGAAGAGCATTCGCATCGTATCAACGATGTCGGCGGACACTGTAATGCCTTTACAACCGAAGATGTTACAGTGTACATGAACAGTGTCCCCAGGGATTTTCTGGATATGGTTCTTGAGATGGAAGCCGACAGGATGGATGGTCTTGTGCTTGACCCTAAGACTTTTGAAACTGAGCGCAGTGTGATTATAGAAGAGTATCATACTTACATGAATAACCCGGTTGCAAAGTCTTTTCTTGAGTTCAGATACGAGTTTTTCCGGAACCATCCCTACGCAACAGGACCACTGGGGAAATTAGAGGACCTCAAGAGTTTGACTGTTGATGATTGCAGGTCTTATTACAGAAAATGGTATTCTCCTGATAATGCTGTGCTTGTGATGGTAGGTGATTTTGATCAGGAGTCAATTTTTGAGAAGGTCGGGAAATACTTCTTGGAAAAAAAGCCCGGCGGCCTTCAAAAGAGCGGCCCAGATGAAACTCCAGTTGCCCTGACCAACGCTCCCTGGATGAAACGGAAGGTGGAATTTGATGTTCCCATGCTGATTCTGGGTTATCCGGCTCCCTCTTCATCGCATGAGGATGCTGTGGCTTTAGAGATTCTTCAACTTGTGATCTCAGGGGGTGAGAGCAGCCGGCTTCACAGAGAGGTTGTCAGGAAAGAATCGGTAGCGGTGATGGCCGGAGGAATCAATCATATGTTAAAGAGAGCCGGCATGTCGATGTTCTTTGCCGCATTTACACCCGATATCAATCCTCTCAAGGTGGAGAAATCACTTCAGGCTCAGATCCACAGAATAAAAACCAGTGGAATAACCGCCCAGGAAATGGAAAAGGTCAGGAACTCAACTCTTACAAACAGGACTTTTGAGCTTTACTCGGCTGAAAATATCTGCCAGAGATTAGGGTTCAGCGAATGTATAGAAGGTGATTACCGCCTGTGGGTCGAAAGACTCGAGTTCCTTAAAAACCTGGAAATGGACAAGCTTGTTGATGTGGCTCGTCAGTACTGGGATGATGCAAAGAAAAGAGTTCTTTACCTGCAGCCCAGGAGAACAAATCCGCTTCTTTACCTGGGAGGAATTTTCAGGAGGCTTTTCCGGAGCCGGAAGGGTGAGAAGAGTTGACACAAATGGATTTCCACTTTCAGTTCCCATATACAGATGAATTTCTGCTTCAGTCAGGGCTAAGGGTAATACTGGTGCCCGATAAGGAGCAGAACGGTATTGTTGCCGTTCTTCAGCTGCCTGCAGGAAAGTTTTCAGATCCGCCTCTTTATGAAGGCACTTCAGAAATCTGCCTTGAACTTATGCAGAAGGGTTCCGGGAATCTCTCTTCAGAGGAATTTTCCGAAAGACTCGAATACACAGGTGCAAGTCTATTCTCTGATGCAGGGGAAGAGCATACAATTCTGGGGATCAGGATGCTCTCAAGTTACATGGATGAGCTCTTTGCGGTTTTCTGGGATATGGTGTGCAGGCCGAAGATGGATGAGAAGGAGTTTCACCGTATTCAGCAGGAGATGATCACCTCTGTGCGTGCCGAATCATCCGACCCCGGTACCCTTTCAAACCATCACCTCTATAATGCCATGGTGGGCAGGCAACATCCGGCAGGAAGATTCCACACGATTGATTCTTTAAAAAAGATTTCTTTATCAGATGTTAATAAGTTCTACAAAGATCGTTATTTACCGGCGAACAGTATCCTGGCTATAGCCGGAGATTTCGATCCTGATAGTTTTAAAAGCAAATGGCTCTCATTGCTGGAAATGTGGAAATCGGAACGTGAATCAGTGAGTGCTTTCGCTCCGGCGGTAAATGAGCTTAAAAGTGAGCTGCGGCTCGTAAACAAGCCCGACCTCACTCAGGCGACTATCGTGATGGGACACTGTGCCCCCGGAGAACTCTACAAGCAGAGAAATGAACTGGCACTTGCCAATTATATCCTGGGTGCCGGCAACTTTTCATCGAGACTGATGACCAGAATCCGTTCCATGGGTGGTAAAACATACGGCATCTCTTCACAGGTGGTATCTGCCCGCTATTTCGGGGCATTTCATATCTCCACTACAACCCAGACTCCCCGGGTTGCCGAAATGCTTAAGTCAATAGATGAAATATTCACTGAGTTCTGTACCGAGGGCATAAAGGAAGAGGAACTTGAAAAAGCCAGAAGGTTTGCAATAGGAAATATGGCTTTCCAGCTTGAGGGTATTAACAGCATAGCCGAGAAACTTCTGTGGCTTCGTTTTTATGGCCGGCCCAATTCCTACATTGAAAAATTTGACGAGATCATAAACAAAATGACAGTCGAGGAGATCAACAATGCAATCAGAGCCTGTTTTTCACCTCAGAAAATGATTACTGTTGTTGTGGGCCGTAAAAATGAGATTCTTCCTCAGCTTAAGTCTTCCGATGTGCTCAATTTTCACTTCAGAGAGAGATTATTCTGACAGACACTGTAAAGTGTATCGATTGCAGTAACAATAGCTCACTTACCAGTGCGGCTGGTTACCGGCACTCTCCCCTGTGACATCCGGAGCATCCATTATTGTAATAAATGCCCCGGGATCTTTCTCCTTTACGAGGGCTTTCAAAGACGGAATGCTGGATCTGTTGACAACTGAGTAAAGTACGGGGTTCTCTGCTCCATGAAACCCGCCTTTGCCGTAAAGTAATGTAACCTGCCACTTGTTTTTGGTTGTAATCTCCTCGAGCAACTCCCTCCAGTTTGCAGAGATAATCATTGCTGCCCGTCTTGAGGATATCCCGTGAAAAATTGTGTCCGTCACTTTGGCGGAAACTACAATGTAAACGAGTGTATAGAGCACATTCTCCAGAGGAAACAGAAAAAGGGATGCAGTTAAAACCGCCACGTTAATGATAAGACTTCCTGCTCCGAGAGTTATTCCGAAAAGTTTGTGCAACATTACACAGATTATCTCCGAACCCCCTGCAGTGCCATAGGACCTGAGCATAATTGCAACTCCGGTACCTGAAATACCACCGGCAATCATTGCACCTAAAAGCTTATCATTTATGGGTAAACTGATTTCAGGAATAAAAAGCATCGCTGAATAGATCGCCATTCCCCAGGCGGTGTAGGAAATAAATCTCAACCCGACAAGCTTTAAACCCAGGATAAAAACCGGAACATTTACCAGAAAATAAAGCAGTCCTACGGGAAGTACCTGCCACCTGCTGTAGATCAAAAGTGATAGCCCGGTTACTCCGCTTGATAGAAAGCCAAAGGGAATCAGTATCGTTTTAACCGATATGGCACAAAGAAGGCTGCCTATTGCCAGAAGCAGAGTATTATATAGAAAAGATTTAATCTTTTTTGTCATAGAAGGCCCCGAATCTTGATTGTAACATCGAACAGTTCAAATCTCCGCATTGCTTCAATCCGTTCAGCCTTGAGCGGTATATTTTGAGGCACTCAGTAAATTGATGTTTTTTCAGATTCACCAGTTTAGTTGCAGAGTTCCCCCTCAATATACCATTCTCCCTCGCGGCCTCCGCATTTCCAGCTTCCGGCAAGCAGAATATTTTTTCCGGAGATCCATTTTCTGAAGATCACCCTGTTGTCATCCTCGGTGCACACTGCACCAGTGAAATACAGCCCATCTTCAGAGACAAGAAAATAGTGTTCTTCATCACCCTGTTCGTATTTGACAGTCAGTTTAGCTGATCTTGGCCCCAGGAGAAGATTGGGAATGTGGCAGTAAGATCGCTTTCCGTTAAAGGTCATATAGAAAGATCTTTTCACTTCGACCCGTGTGTCTGTATTTGTAACTGGTTGTGTTACCATATTCTAAGATCCAAGTAAACTGGAAAATGTGTCAGGTCTTGTATTTTAGCGGAGTCGATCAGGTGTTTCAAATGAAAATGACCCTCTTCGACCCCGCTGTGTTCTGCCTTTATTCATTGTTTTTAGATGGAAGCAAACTTTTTGCCTTTTTGCCTTTTTTCCCTTTAATTTTACCTCCAGTATTCAGGAGAAGATATGCCATGAAATTTTCCTCAAAAGTGCGTATCGGACCGCTGTCTCTTGAATATCTCCTGGACATTGCCCGCCTTCTCCGGTGGTTATAGAACCGGTATAACTGAAGTGGATCATCATCTTTGTGGCTCAGATAAAGAGTCTTTTCTCCCAGTATCTGTGCCACTTCGCTCCTGTTGATACAGGGCTTTCCAGATTTGGACATATTTTCCTTTACCACGCAAAGTTCCTCGTAGGTAAGTCCAAACAGGAATTCCTCAAGAGCCGATGACTCATCGGGAAACTCAGTCGCATTGTAAATATAATCCAGACAGACATCATCGGCATTTTTGCAAAGGCTGATGTATTCATGAGTTCCGGATAGTGACCCATAGACTGGAATTGAATTCCGTCTGATCATCCACATGTTGCGAAGCTCAGGACTGAAAGCTATAGACTCGGCAGATATCCGGCCCTCCCATATCTGTGCCAGTGCTGCAGCGGCAAAGGTTTTAGCGTTGCCGCGCAACGGACCGCTCAGAAGATCAAGGAGAACATCTTCTGTCATAATCGAAAGCATACGGTTCATGATAAATGGAAAAGAATCCAGTTCCGCATCGTTTATATCAAGTATTCTTGTGATCTCCTTTAACATGTACAGAAGGTTTATTTTACCAATTTCATAGCTTCTTGTCAGAATCGCTCTGGTCGGCATCACAAAGATGTTCTCGTCAGAATATCTTTCAGATAATACTGAAACAAGCGTCTCGAGGTTCCGTTCTGATCCCCCTATACGGTTTGAATGGAGGATCGAGGGATAAAGTGAGAGCGCAATGGCCTGATACTCAAGCGCTGTCAAATTCTGATTTAATTTCTGCTGTAGTTCATTCTTGCCGGCAGTAAACAAATGGTTTGTCATTGCATTGATCAGATTTTTTTCCTGGATTGACCAGATTTCCTGCTTTGTCATGGTCACCTCCCCCTTCCTTAAATGCCTCAAACTACAGGCGCAAATCTGCTGATTTTCCCTGTTTTATCCCTGATTATAAGATTCTGAATGTTTGCATGAATGGCCAGCTCACCGCTGAGCTCGTTCTGATACCAGTCACCAAAAAATAATACGTCATTAGTGCTTGTAAAACACCTTAAAGCGATTATGTATTCAAGAAAACGTGATGATATCTTTCCACGAAAAGAAAAACCATTGTCTTCTGACAACAATTTACCAGTGCATTCCGGGTGATTCTCATGCTTCAGGAGAAGGTCAATAGATTGTGACCCGGCTTTATTGATTGTTACATCACAAAATTTACGCATTCCGTTCTCTTTTATCCAGATAGCCTTCTTTACCTGGAGTGCCTGAATCCTCTTTTCCATTTGAACTCTCCTGTTTAGTAAATGGCCTCAAGCAGAGGACAAGTATGCAAGCAGTGTGCCAGAAACGGCAACCCTGAAAGCTCTCAATGGAGTGTCAAAACGAGGGTTGAGGCGAGAATAGAATTAAGAAATGTTAAATGTGACTGTATCGTATAAACAAATGTTGATTAATCCTGGGGGTTGGCATTGTCGATAGCTGCCCGGTTGTATTTTAATCTTCTACTCAGGGCCTGCGGGGTAATACCCAGGAGCCTTGAAGCGGCATTCTGGTTGCCGTTGGAGCGGTTGAGTGCCTCGGTTATCAGTGCCTGCACCGCCTGACGAATGGTGGGAAGTTCAGGTTCAAAATGTAAGGATGACTGACCGGTGGGGTCCGGTGTTGATGAAGGCGGGAGGCACTCCTGGTCACAGTCCATTCTTTTACGGAAAACCTCCCAGGAAAGTGTGCTATTTTTCTGAACGCTTACTGCATCAAATACCATCGACTTCAGTTCACGAATATTCCCCGGGAAATCATATCTTTTTAGAAATTCTGTAAACCCTGCAGGCACAGTCGGTAACTCAATTTTAAGGATCTGACAAGCTTCGGAAAGAAAAAACTCAAACAGAACAGAAATATCATCTTTACGGTCTCTAAGTGGAGGAATTGCAATATGGTGGGTTCTTAATCTGTGAAATAGATCACTGCGGAACTGTCCTCCGTTTTTTAGTTCGTCAATGGTCTTGTTTGTGGCAACTATGATCCTGACATCAGCTAACTTTGAAACATCAGAACCAAGCGGCA
>CAYLVN010000064.1:0-4610 GCA_964387115.1 uncultured Fibrobacter sp. | reverse complement strand
TGTCTGAGAAAGTGTTCTCATCAATACCCGCAACATTGACTGTGGCAAGATTTCCCTTCCTTTCGCTCAGTTTGTGAATCACCTGAGCAAAAAGGTCTTTTCCAACACCTGTCTCACCGGTTATAAGAACCGGAAACGGAGTGACAGCTATAGCCTCAACATATTGAAAAAGAGAGTGCATCCTGCTGTTTTTTGTGACTATGTGTTTAAATGCCTCTGGTTTCTTTAATTGACTTCCCAGAAGATAGCCTTTCAGAGCTTCGTTTTCTCCGTGAAGCTCCCGCTGGGCGATAGCGTTTTTAAGCACAGTGAGCATCCTGCTCTCATCGAATGGCTTTACAAGGTAGTCAACTGCACCTTTCTTGATGCAATCAACAGCGACTTCCGCCTGATTAATCGCAGAGATCATGATCACGGGCGTCTCAGGACTCTGTTCCATTATTAAACCAAGCAGTTCAGTTCCGGAGATGTCAGGAAGGTTGATGTCTAAGACAATAACGGAGAATTCCTGAGTGGAAATGTACTCCCTGGCTTTAGCACCGGTTAAACAAGTAAGTACATTCGTTATACCATTTGATCGCAGAGATAAGCCAATAGAATAGAGGAACTGCTCTTCATCATCTATAATAAAAACCGGTTTTGAAGGAAACTTGCTCATTTCATTGTCTTTCTGAAATCAGTGGCAAAATCAGTTCCGCTGTTGTGCCGGAATCAGGTGCGGAATGTAAAAGAATTTTTCCGCCATGGCGGACAGCAATGTCGTTTGATATCGATAATCCCAGACCGGTGTTGCCGCTGCTTCTTTTTGTAGAAAAGAACGGGTCCATAACAAAGGGGATATCTCGTGGATTGATACCCGTCCCCTCATCAACAACAATCACCTTCACCAGACCCTCATCGGGCAGAGATGATACCTTGACTGATATTTTATCTTCCCGGGACGATAGCGCCTGGCATGAATTCATAAGGAAATTAATAATGATCTGCTGAATCTGAACGGAATCTCCCCTTGTAAGGGTGTTGCAGGGATCAAGACTCAGTTTAAAATCAGCAGTAGTTGTATCAATTTTGTTGCGTGAAAACTCGACAGCCTTGGTGACCGCTTCATTGATACTGAAGAGCTCATCTGGTCTCGGAGTGCTTTTTGCAAAACTTTGAAGACGGGAACTGATATTTTTGATCCGGTCACTGCCTTCCAGGATTCCTGCCAGCAGTTTTCTAACCTCTGCACGGGCTTCACTGTAGGGGAGACCTGCAACAGAGAAGTTCCCGTTTTCACGATAATATGAGTCAAGTACAGGGAGCACGTTTTCCCAGGCTTTAGACAGAATGCCGGCATTGAGGGCAATAAAATTATTTGGATTTCCAATCTCATGAATTATACCCGTGCTGAGGGCTCCAATTGATGAGAGCTTGTCTGCATGAAGCAGCCGCTCACGGCTGCTGCGCAATTCATCCTCGGCACATTTCTGCTTGATCAACCGTTCTATTTCCCTGGAAGCTGCCTTTAAGAGCTCTTTTTCCTCACTTAACAGGCACATCTCTTTTGTACTGTCTGAGGAGGAATAGTACCCTACCTCAAGAAAACCCGAATCATTATTAATAGAAAGTGGAATTTTAATCAGATAAGAAGAATCGGTAAAGTTTGATGTGTAAACATCAAGGTTGCCAAACACTATGCGTGCGTAACATGCCTCCGGCCACTGAAGAGAAGGAGGGATGGCGTTTATTACCCGCTTCAGCAGCACTTCAAGAGTTGATTCTGCCGAATGCTGAATACTCAAGATGTTATAGAGACAATTGAGCTCCTTTATTCTCTCCTGTAGATTGCTTAATAAGCGCTGCTGTTCATGTTGAGCATTAATTCTGTCTGAGATATCAATAAAAGAAATCATCATAAAGACCGGCTCGTCATTTTTGCCGGTCAGAAGGGTGGCTGAGGCCTGAACCGGAAATCTGGAACCGCCTTTACGAAATGCAACAATCTCGCCTATCCATCCGCCTTTGTCCTGAAGCTTTCTTTTGATGTTTGTGTTTGTGTCGCCAAAGTGGCAGAATCTGGCAACAGGCTCACCAAGAACGTCATTTCTGTTCTCATACTCCCAGATACTCAGAAAAGCGTTATTTACATAAGAAATTCTGTCATTTAGATCTACAAACGCAATAGGAGAAATGGAAGAGGAGATCGCCGCTCCGGCAATCCAGGATTCCTCTACAGGCAAATCAGTTCCCGGTGCTGTTTGTGTGGTTTCGATAATATTCATTTGATTCTGCTTTCAGAATAAATAATTCGATACTGCAGCGATTTAATTGGATTTTGAAGGTCATTTGTGGTTCGGTTCTCCGCAGACTGTATGCGAATTGATCCCAGTCATCAATATTTGCCTCTTTAATTATGATCTCCGGGAACTCTTTATGAATTTTCTCTCTGCATCTTGATAATGCTGCTTTGAACTCAGGGGAGTTCTTACATCTCTCTTTGCCGCTGCTCTGGATACTTACACCGATATACCCTTCAATCGAACCGGATAAATTAAAAGCTGCCCGGGAGTTCTCAAAACTGGGTACTTTAGATTCTTCCAGCTCAGATTGTAATATCCTGAAAAAGGAACCTGCAAACAGGCTTATTTCTCTGATCCGCACTCTTCTTATCATTGATCACCAGACATTTTTTTGAAATCAACATATATTGATTCAAATCTCGGGAACCTACCTAAAGATACATCCCTTGAGATTTAAAGATCAACATATGTTGACAACAGGTTCAGGGCTGCTCCACAGAGATAATTTTGAATTTTCTTATTCCGCTGGGGACTTTCCACTCTATCTCATCACCTTTTTTGTAGCCGATCAAAGCGGTTCCCACAGGCGCCAGTATGGAAATTTTACAGGAATCTGCATCCGCCTCCCAGGGGTAAACCAGAGTGTATGAGATAGTTTCCCCGTCTTCCATATCCTGGATCTGGACAGTAGAGTTCATAATAACAACATCTTCAGGTAATTTCTCCCTGGGTACTATCTGGGCCTTTGCAATCTCATCACGCAATGCGGCGCTGTATTGTCTGCTGGCAGATTGATTACCGTTGAAGATCTGGCTCAGCCTTGTGGCATCAGAATCAAGCAAAACGAGTCTTTCAGTGGTCCCGTTTCTCATTTTTGTACCTCCAAATATCAGTTAAGAATTGATTCGTAAGAGGTAGTGCAAAAACTGTGCCGGATTATAATTGCCTTAAAATCAATCGATTATCGGGGTAGGGGTTTCACAGGATCAACATTTGTTGATCCTGTGAAACCCCTTGGGCGGGGGTAATGTCTAATAAAACCTTATCAGCCAAAACAGTTTCGAATTGGAGGCTGTAATCCTCATTACAGTACAAGTGAATATCAGCCCAGCTCTTACTTGGGGCACCGTACAATGTGAACTCTTTTATGTTACTGTTAAGGAAAGTTGAAATTGCTGTTTCCCGGGAAGATCCCCTGGACTGTACATCCCGGCTCATACGGGTGCAAAGCTGGGTTTTGAGATCGGAATCGATAAATATGGAAAAATCGACATATTGTCTGAACTGTGCATAGGTAGAGATCTCACCATCAAGAAGAATGAATCTGCGGGGTGAGAAGCGTATTGTCGTGTCGGTTTCGCCGCTTACTCTGTTATAAACCGGAGAGTCGATGGTCCCGCCTGAATGCAATATCCGCAGGTGCTCAACTATCAGGTCAATCCTGTTTGCATCAGGATGAGGTCCGTAGACTTTAAGCTCTCTGCGTTCTTTCCGCGATTTCTTGTAATTGTCAAGCTCAAGTACATCGCAATCTGGCAGGAGGTTTTTTAATGCCTCGCAGAAAGTCGACTTACCGGTTCCCCCGGGGCCTCCCACGGCTGCTATCACAGGAGAGCTTTTATCCTGGAAAAAAGAGAGCAGAATCTCTGCAATTATCTTTTCTGGTTTTCCAGTTTCGGATGGGAAACCGGGACTGATGTGCTTCAGATCTACTGTCATATCTTAATCTGTTATCTCTGAACTGGTGTAAAAACGGCTTCTGAATATAATACCTGATTTATGCATCCTGGAAGTTATGAAGTGTATTTAGAACTTGTAGTAGAAAGGTTTGAACAAATCGCAAGTTGCATCACGCTTGTGGAGCATCTGCGATCTGTGAAAGCCATTATGCACAAATTTAAGTACAATCAGCCCTGATTCATGTGCATAAGTCAGGTAATATAAACGGGTTGAGATTACTTGGAACGTGAGGCTATAATAAGAGTATTCTGCAGGAACCTTTTAAAAACCTGGCATAATTAATGCTACGATATGGACTCCCGCAAAAACAAAACAGATACTACCTTTGAGAATTACATTCAGTCGGTGCATGACCATTTTTTCCGTGAATCGATGCAATATATCGAAATCGGGTATGGTATCACTAAAGCTATCCTTCCATTATCAATCCAGTATCGTATAGACTGGGATACCTTAGAGATTGCAAAAGGGGACTGGATCGATAGAAGACTTAAGGAACACCGTTCAGATGTTCTTTATCGTGCCAGAATACTGGATAATAATCAGTGGGTGAATTTTCTTTTTGAGCATAAGAGCAAACCGGATAAA
>CAYLVN010000063.1:3415-11594 GCA_964387115.1 uncultured Fibrobacter sp. | reverse complement strand
GCCTCTGAAAAAAGAAGCCCAGAAGGCCAGTGAGACTTCAGTTGACCCTCGCGTTGTCTACCGGTTTTTCGACGAAGACTTCGTGTCCGGAGGGTATGCCTACTGGTATCCGGATAACTCTAAAGTTTTTATTCCTGAAGAGTCCGGAAAAAATGGTGAGGTGGCAATTGAGTTTGATCTGGATGAAAAGGATTATTCCGGAGGTTCTGTATGCCTTTACAATCTGCTCTATGATTTAAGGGAGCTTTACACTAAAGGTGCGCTTCAGTTCTGGGTTAAGGGAAATAACGGCGGTGAAATTGCATGGGCGGCCCTTGTCGATGATGAGAACGCTGACGGCAAAAAAACCGTTGTCAGACTGCCTCTTCAGAACTACGGCGGGATCTCAAACGAGTGGAAACTGATTTCAATTCCTCTGGCAGATTTCGGAAAACGCGGCGTTTTCTGGGATGCAAAGAAGAGGGTTGAAGTACCTGAAAGGTTCCAGTGGAATGCTGTTGGTGAGTTCCGTATTGAGATAAAAAAGAACGAAAACCCAGACTTCCGGGTATGGGTTGATGATGTCTTTATTTTAAGAGATGTTTATGAGGCTGTAGAACAGAAAGAAGAACAATTCTGGGATGAGCGTGAGGACAAGATTTCGCCCCCGCCGCTTGCTTCCAGACCTTCTGTAAAAGATGTCAATCAGATTTTTACAGATGCTACACCGGCCGGTGGTTTCATGTATGTCTACGGCGGAAAGACTGCCTATAAAGTTATCCCCAGTACTCCTAAGGAAAATCAGGGAATACTGGCTTGCTATATTGACAACGGAGATTACTCCGGTGTTACACTTGCGCTGGGTAATGGAAACAGCATAAATATTGAATCTCTGAAAAAAGCCAAAGCCTCAGGACTGGCGTTCTGGGCAAAAGGAGCACCCGGTGTAGAGAAAATCTATGTCGGTCTTCTCGATGATGAATCTGATGGCGCGAAGGTACAGACCAAAGTCGCACTGGCAGATTTCGGCCAGCTTGATACTACATGGAAATATTTCATGATTCCGCTCAAAAAATTCCAGGATGTCGGAAAATACTGGGATGATGCCAAGAAGGCTGAGGTCGTGGGAGATGTCAAGTGGAATCAGATAAATGAAATAAGATTCTCAAACAACAAGGCTGAAAACAAGATCCCTGAGGGGGAACCGGTTTCTTTCTATGTTGATCAGATCTCTTTTATTGAATCTATTCCAGGCTATGTAGATCCTGATGAATACTGGGCAAATTTCAAGTCTGACAAAAAAGATGTAATGCTGCATGACTTTGAAGGCGGTGATCCGAAATGGGAAACCGCTAATGGTCCAAAATCGGAGATCAGTTATGAACTTGTAAAGAGCGAAGCCAGAAACGGCGGTTCCAAGGCTCTTTCTATTACTTTCAAACTCAATGACTGGTGCGATGCGGTCTATAATTACCAGACAAACAACAGCCCCACACAGATGAGGGACTGGTCAAAGCACTGGGGCATAAAGTTTGAAATGTACACATCGAAAGCTTACCAGGGTATCAATGTTCAGGTAAATGATGCCGGTAACGAAGTGTTCATTGCCAGTGCAGGATGTGGCAAGGGATGGCATGAGGTGCTTGTACCATTCAAGGCATTCTACAAATTCCCCTACTGGCAACCACCAGATGCCGAGCAGAATGGCAAATTTGACATGGAGGCCGTTAGAACAATAGACTTTAAGCCCTCTGGTGAAGGTACTTTCGGGACATTCATTATCGATAATGTCCGCCTTACAAATGAGAGAGAAGCCTATACGGCGCCTGTTGCCGAAAAGATCGATGTAAAGATCTCGGGAGATTTCAGCAAGGTAGTTTCTGCTAAGATCAACAGCGGTATTTTCGGTATCAATGCTGCTCTGTGGGATGGTGATCTTCTCAAGCCCCAGACAGCCGAGTACGTAAAAGCTGTAAACCATGCCGTTATCCGTTATCCCGGAGGTCTCAGGGCTGATGAGGACCACTGGAAAGAAGTACTTGATAAGAAAGACTGGATGGTTGACACCGACGAGCTCCTGGAATTCTGCAGGCAGACAAATACTACTCCCATGATAACCATAAACTTCGGTACAGGAACACCTGAAGAAGCAGCCGCATGGGTAAAGCATGTAAATGTCACAAAGAAGGCCAACGTAAAATACTGGGAAATCGGTAATGAGCTTTATGGAGACTGGCATGCAAATCACTGTACACCTGAATCCTATGGAGAGAGGGCTGCAGAGTTCATCAAGCAGATGAAAGCTGTTGATCCTTCCATCATAATTACTGTGGTATGGGTTCTTGACGGTGAATGGAATAAGAAAGTGTTCGAATACACAAAGGACCTGGCTGATGGTGTGAACGTGCACCATTATCCGCAGCATGCAGGTGAAGAAAATGACGCGGCTCTGCTTTCAGCACCACAGACTCTGCAGTCGATACTGCCCGGTGTCCGGAAACAGACAGAAGCTTTTGGAACACCCGGCAAAAAATATGAGATCTGGCTGACTGAGTGGAACTCTGTTGATTTCAAACCCGGTCCCCAGACTCTCGGTATTGTAAACGCTTTGTTTGTCGCGGATTACCTTGGTGAACTGGCTGCCCAGAATATCGAGCAGGCATCCTACTGGGATATTCATAATGACATCACTGAACAGGGTGGTGATTATGGGTACTTATCCAGAACCGGTGCTCCTGATGGAGATAACATTCCGCGACCATCTTACTGGGCCTTTAAAATGGCCAGTGAAAGTGTTCGCGGGAAACTTCTCAAGGCAGTATCGGGAAATGAAAACGTGACGGCGTATTTGTCGGAAAACAACGGGAAGAAATCGTTGATGGTTGTTAACAAGCTTCCTAAAACAAAAGCAGTCATCTCACTTAACATACCCGGTTTCAAGGGTAAAGGTACAATGAAGCAGCTGCGCTCCGACAACATGAAGGCCGGCTACAGCCCGGAAAAGATCGATGTTTCAGAAGGAATGAAGTTAACTCTGCCTGCCTACTCGGTAACAACGATTACATTGGAGTAGCAGAAATCTGTTCCGGAAAACAGGCTTCAGGTCTCTAGAGATCTGGAGCCTTTTTTTATAGGTATTCCGGGTCAGAAGCTTGAGCCGGGTATGGTCACGTTAATTAATATTTCCAATTCTAAATCATTTCGGCGTAACCTATTTTGTTATATTGTTCGCAAAAAAAGGCAATCATTGGAGGATAAATGAAATTTGGATTTTTCGATGATGTAAAGAGAGAGTATGTAATAACTACACCTCAAACTCCCTATCCCTGGATTAATTATCTTGGCATATCTGATTTTATTTCCTTGATTTCCAATACTGCCGGCGGGTACTGCTTCTATAAGGATGCGCGCCTCAGAAGAATTCTCCGTTATAGATATAACAACGTTCCACTTGATAATGGGGGACGCTACTTTTACCTTCGTGAAGGTGATGATTTCTGGTCTCCGGGATGGAAACCAGTAAAGAGAGGCCTTACTGATTATCAGTGCCGTCATGGAATGGGTTATACAATCATCAGGGGCGTAAGGAACGGGCTTTCCGCGGAAGTCCTTTACATGGTCCCGGTTGATGCCCACTGTGAGATCCACAAAGTAACACTGACTAACACAACCGATAAACCCAAAAAACTTACACTTTTCTCTTTTGTTGAATTCTGTCTCTGGAACGCGCTGGATGACATGACCAATTTTCAGCGTAATTTCAGCACAGGAGAAGTGGAGATTGATGGCTCGACAATATATCACAAAACCGAGTACCGCGAGCGCAGAAATCATTTTTCGTTCTATACTGTTAATAGACCTGTTGCCGGATTTGACACAGATCGTGATGCTTTTGTCGGAAAATACAACGGATTTGAAAATCCGGAAGTTGTAGCGGATGGAAAGCCGAAAAACTCTGTTGCGGACAGCTGGTCTCCTGTGGCTTCTCACTGCATAAATATAACCCTAGATCCAAAAGAGAGCACAGAGCTGGTTTTTGTTCTGGGGTATGTGGAAAATAAAGTGAGCGAGAAATGGGAGGCCCCCGGAGTAATAAACAAGAAAAACGCCAGGGCTCTCATTGAAAGATTTTCAACAAGCGCAAATGTAAATAAGGCATTTGATGACCTGAAAGCATACTGGGATAATCTGCTTTCTAAATATACAATCGAAAGTAAAGATGATAAGCTGAACAGGATGGTTAATATCTGGAATCAGTACCAGTGTATCATCACTTTTAATATGTCCAGAAGCGCTTCTTATTTTGAATCGGGAATCGGAAGAGGAATGGGTTTCCGCGATTCAAATCAGGATATCGCAGGGTTTGTTCATCAGCTGCCAGAGGGTGCAAGACAAAGAATTATCGATCTGGCATCGACACAGTTTGAGGATGGCGGCGCGTATCATCAGTACCAGCCTCTTACTAAAAAAGGAAATAACGAAATAGGCGGGAACTTCAATGATGATCCGCTGTGGCTCATTTATGCAACGGCCGCATACATTAAAGAAACCGGTGACTGGAAAATCCTTGAGACAAAGGTTCCATACGATAATAATCCGGAACGGATAGGGACACTTCTCGATCACCTCACAAAATCATTCTACCATGTGGTAAATAATAGAGGTCCGCACGGACTTCCGCTTATCGGAAGAGCCGACTGGAACGACTGTCTCAATCTCAACTGCTTCTCTGAAACGCCGGATGAATCTTTTCAGACATGCACCAATAAGGACGGCAAGAGGGCCGAGTCGGTCTTCATAGCCGGAATGTTTACCGGTATAGGGAAAGAATATGTAAATATTCTTCGACACCTGGGCAAAGAGAATGAGGCCAGAGAGGCCGACAAGTGCATTGCCGAAATGAAAAGTGTTGTAGAAAAGCATGGGTGGGATGGCGAATGGTTTTTGAGAGCCTATGATGACGGCGGAAACAAGGTCGGAAGCAAAGACAGTCCCGAAGGAAAGATATTCATTGAGCCTCAGGGCTACTGCATTATGGGCGGTATTGGTCTTGAAGACGGGAAAGCCAAAAAGGCACTCGAATCCTCAAGGAAGTATCTTGACACTCCACACGGCCTTGTGCTTATCAACCCTCCTTATTCAAAATATTATGTAAATCTCGGCGAGATTTCATCATATCCGCCCGGATACAAGGAAAATGCCGGTATATTCTGCCACAATAATCCCTGGATTATAATCGCTGAAGCGATATTGGGAGAGGGTGATTACGCCTTTGATCACTACAGAAAAATCGCGCCCGCGTACAGGGAAGAGATCAGTGATGTGCATCGGATGGAGCCGTATGTTTATTCCCAGATGATAGCGGGAAAAGATGCCAGGAGGCATGGCGAGGCTAAAAACTCATGGCTCACAGGTACTGCAGCCTGGAACTTTGTCGCTGTCTCACAGTGGATACTGGGGATTCGTCCGGATTATGAGGGGCTTATTGTAGATCCATGTATCCCCTCTGACTGGAACGGTTTTACCGTCACCAGAATGTTCCGTGGCGCCACATACATAATCACCATCAAGAACCCCTCACATATCTGTAAGGGAATTAAAACTCTTCTGGTCGATGGTGCAGATGTTAAGGGCAATATTGTGCCGGTATTTGCAGATGGTAAAGAACACAAAGTTGAAGCTATAATGGGCTGAGCGGGTCTGGAATCAATAATTAGAACTTATAAAATTAATATTAGAGAAATTCCTTCGATTTGAAAGGATGACTATGCAATACGGTTATTTTGATGATGATGCCAGGGAATATGTAGTCACAAATCCAAGAACGCCGGTAAAATGGATCAACTATATCGGGACTCTTGATTTTGGCGGATTTGTGGATCATACAGGCGGAGCTTTGATCTGTAAAGGGGATCCGTCGCTGAACCGTATCGTAAAATATATCCAGCAGATGCCCTCATCGGACTTCAAGGGGGAAACTCTTTACCTGCGCATAAAACGTAACGGTAAATACAAAGTCTTCTCGCCATTTTTTGTTCCAACACTGGATCAGTATGACAAATATGAATGCCATGTCGGTATGGGATACACCAGAATTGTTTCTGAGTATTATGGCGTTAGAACCGAGTGCACCATATTCGTTCCAGCAAAAGATCAGGTTGAGATCAGAGATATCGTTGTCACAAATATCTCTTCTGAACCCCAGGAAATAGATGTGATACCGGTACTGGAATATACTCATTTTGATGCTGTAAAGCAGTTTACAAATGCCGACTGGGTCCCCCAGACCATGGTTTCAAGATGTCATACCGACTCAAACAAAAACAAGACGCTTATCCAGTATCCTTTCATGTGCAGGGATTTCAAGATCAACTACTTTACATCCAATTATCCGGTCTCATCGTTTGAATCGGACAGGAAACGCTTTCTGGGTGATAACGAGTACGGTACCTGGATTCATCCGCTTTCACTGGAAAAAGACGAGCTGGACAATTACGAGGCAAACCGGGGTGATAACATCGCCGCCCTGCTTCATCATCTGGGAGTGATGGCTTCTGGCGCAAAGAAGAGAATTGTCACTCAGCTTGGCCAGGAGGAGAGCATTCAGAAGGCAACTCCGAAGATCGAACGTTTCAGAAAAACAGAAGAGGTTGATAAGGCATTCAAGGAACTGTCTGACTTCTGGAGCGGTTACCTGTCTTTAATGCAGGTGAAGACACCCGATAGCGGCCTTAACAGCATGCTTAACGTTCACAACCCGAGACAGTGTTTTATTACCTACAACTGGTCAAGATACCTCTCCTACTACCAGCTCGGGATGGGAACCCGCGGACTTGGATTCCGTGACAGTTCCCAGGATGTCATGGGTGTGGTTGACAGAATGCCTGAAGAAGGAAAGAAACTCATGGTGAAGCTTCTTTCTGTACAGAAGCGCAATGGCTCTGCCATGCACCAGTTCAACCCGCTCAGTATGGAAGCATCGATGGGCGATCTTACAGAAATGCCCGATCGTCCGCAGTATTACGGCGATGACCATCTCTGGATAATACTGGCAGTTACATCATACATAAAAGAAACCGGTAAAAAGGAGTTTCTATCAGAGCAGATTCCCTATGTAGAGAAGGAGAAGGGAAAAACGATCGAAACTGCAACGGTTCTTGATCACCTGCGCCGTGCGCTTGCATTTACCAAGAATAATACTGGAAAACACGGACTTCCGCTGCTTGGTTTTGCAGACTGGAACGACTGCGTAAATCTTCCCACCGGGGCAGAATCAATCTTCAATGCCTGTCTCTACGGTAAGGCTCTTCAGGAGATGATCGAACTGGCTGAATTTTTAGGCGAGAAAAAGTGGGTAGAAGAGTATAAAGCTGATTATGAGGCCATGAAGGGTAAGTTTAATGAATCCGCATGGGATGGAGAGTGGTTTGTAAGATATTTCGATCATGACGGAACGCCTCTGGGTTCAAGCAAAAACGAACACGGAAAGATTTATCTCAATGGGCAGTCATGGCCGGTTATCTCAGGGTTTGCGACACCTGATAAGGGCCGCAAGGCAATGGATTCAGCCCGCAAGCTGCTTAATACTAAAAACGGTCTAAAGCTGAGCACGCCCGGATTTAACGGTTATGATCCAAGTAAAGGCGGCATTACAACATACCCGCCGGGAGCAAAAGAAAACGGCGGCATATTCCTTCACACCAATCCCTGGGTTATGATTGCTGAGACTATCCTTGGGGACGGCAACAGGGCCTATGAGTATTATAACCAGATTAACCCCGCCAAGAAAAATGATGTTATTGACGAATATGAATGTGAACCGTACGTCTATCCTCAGAACATTCTCGGTGATGAGCATCCGCAGTTCGGCCTTGGCCGCAACAGCTGGCTCTCAGGAACATCATCATGGGTCTATCAGGCGGCAACCAAGTTTATTCTTGGAGTTCAGCCATGCTATAACGGACTCTCCATTGACCCCTGTATCCCGGGATCATGGGATGGCTTTACAGTTGACCGCTGGTTCAGAGGAGTATTCTATAAGATATCAATCAGCAATCCCAAACATGTAAGCAAAGGGGTTGCATCGATGAAAGTAAACGGAAAGCCTGTAGCGGGAAATGTAATACCTCTGGCAAAAGAGGGTGAAAAGGTCGATGTTGAAGTTGTGATGGGGTAATGTCTGTTTCTTACCCGGAGGGTT
>CAYLVN010000063.1:0-3405 GCA_964387115.1 uncultured Fibrobacter sp. | reverse complement strand
ATTAACCTTCCGGGCATTCTTCCTGAATTTTCTGCTTTAATCAACCCGGTTTGCTGATAAAAAGAGAGAAGTATCAGTTGTCTGAATCGAAGTTATAAATAACCAGTCCGGAACATCCGGGGTTAAAAACATATTTTAACTTGAATATTGCAGTTGGATAAGGTGAAAAACCGCAACCCTATGAACGCTGAGGCTTTCAGGAATCTTGAACATTTAACTTTAAGATACCGACCTGCAATGCATCGAGCCTTATCATCTCAACATCTTGTGGCCTTTAATCTTCCTGACTTCGACTTTCAGTTTTAAGTATTCTCCCCGTTTCCTGACAGGAAACAGGGGAAAACTCTCAGTTCGTTTTTTAACAGATACAGAACCAGACTATTTCAGAACCTTCTTATAAAGATAGCTTCGTGCAAAGACTGTCCCTGCCATGCGGTACGCATCCTGAACCCTGACTTTTTCTGGACCAGGCAAACGGCCACCGGCTTCAATACCTTCAATAACAGCGATTACGTTGCTGCGGTTTTCTGTTTCGACAATCGATACGGTAACATCTACTTCAGCAGTTGACATTCCACCAGGGTTTAATTCTTTCGTTTCTATGACAAATGTATATTTTGCATCTGTTTTTTCCCTGGATGCGGTAATCCCCATCTTTTCTTCAAGAAAAGAGTTGAATCCCTGTGAAAAGCCATCAGGATACGACTCTGCTTTCCACTCTTTCCATTCATTCTCGAACTTTTCTAAATCCTCGGTTTCATTCTTCTTCTTCATTTCGGCAGTTTCTTTTTCATAGTATTCATTGAAAGGATCACCATCATACTCGAAATTGTTATCCCAGACCATCTCAACATTGAATGCTTTTTCACCTTTTATTACTGATGGGTCACCGGACTTCAGTTTTGGACCGGCAAAAGCCAATGATGCTGCTGCAATAATGAGCAAGGCTTTTTTGAAATTGTGATGTCGCTTCACTGACATTAAAGGACTCCTTTGTAAAAAGGTTTTAAATAGTTTGTAAATAAGTCGATCAGATTTTACAGCAAAAATTTACCGATTACAAGATTTTTTTTGAGACCGTCAATATTATGAGCCCTTGACATGGATTTATCGTAGAAATCAGCACGAGTCTTTGTCTGCTTGACCCCGTGATTAGAATTGTCAATTAATATCACAGTTTATCAACATGCACAAGATAGAGTCCATTGGTAATACCAAAGTTTCGTTTAAGGTCAATACTGTTACTTTGAATGATTGTCTTAGTGATCAGTTTTCCGGAATATGAAAATATCGATACCTGTTTATTTGCATTTGCAAATTCTGGCGGGAAAACGCAGATACCATTTACGTCTGTTATCATTCTATATTGCAATCTATTGATAGAGATATTCCCCCTTTCGGTACTTCGATGGTTTTTAGTGCCTGTTATACCACACGGCACAAGAGGTCTGGAAATTTGACTACCAAGAACAGGCCAGTCATCATTGCTCCAGGAAAGCGTATTTATCCCCAGCACCGAAACTGAAGTAGGGTAGTAGTGGTAAGTAAACAGTTCAACCCCGCAGGCACTATATATTCCCATATGCCCCGGCCCGTGGATATTACCGGTACTCTGGTAAAACAGTCTGTCTCCTGTAAATGGGCCGGTAATATTTCTAGAACGTGAAACTGAAATAGCATAGGTACTGGATGTCCCACTGCAACAACTGCCTGTGTTCCAGAACAGGTAATAGTAGCCGTTTCGATAATGCATGTAAGCACCCTCTTTCCTCCCGGTCGCAAGCGGATACCCGGGATGGAGCGGTGGCTTGTATGATGGATCCGAAAGCAGAGGCAAACCAGTATTGTTATCCATTCGGGTTATCCATATCTGGTCCTTCGATTGATCTTTACCGTAACCGCTGCCCCAGACAACCCACAGATTACCGGAGGCATCAAGGATAGGCGCTGGATCGATCGCTGCAAACTGGATGTCAGGTGTGTTATCGGGGTTATAGACTACTTGACCGCGATCAGTCCATTTGTAATCGGGCGAGGCTGGGTTAAGAGTCGGTGAAGTCATGAGTCCGGTAGCGCATGCAGATGCCGGCGCTGCGGCTGCGACCGAATAATACAAATAGTATTGATTATTATGATAGATGATATCTGGAGCCCATACTCCTCTATTTGCAGGAAAAACCCAGGATGGAAATCCTCTGGGAAACATATTTGGCTCAGTTTTCCAAGATAGACCATCAGCGGATGATTTGCAATCACCGGTTGTAGAGTACACATAGAATCTGCCTTCACACTCGACCATGCGCGAAGGATCGTGAGATCCGTTGTTTCCTGTGGTCTGCCCATTAACGGAGAAGAAAAAGAGAGTGCAGAAAAGGAGTGCTATCAAGGCATTATGAGTGTTTTTAGCAGATGCTGAATTAGAATGTTTTGTGCGCATATAGATCGTTCCTGTGATAGATTTAGGTTAGTTGGCGGAGTTCTTCAATTAGTTATAATACTTTTTTTTATCATGGAAAACAACTATTGACAGAAGATACTGGGAACGGACTAAACACGGACCATCTTTTTCAGCAAAGGACCAGGGGACGGACTAATTTTTTCAGCAAACGGGCTATTGCACTTCCGATGGAGTCTGCTTTGAATAATAAAGCGCTCCAATTTTAAAAATATTTGAAATAGCGGTGCTTATGCTTTGAGGGCTTATAGCTACGGCGGGCCTTTTGAAGCGGATATTTCGAATGATTCAGAAATTGCTTTAAACCACAATTTCAATTTGTTGTGTTACCTGAGAGTCCCGGTAAGTAATTATTCAGGCGTAATCAAGTGAGTCGCACCTCTGTACAGCTTGTGGGGACCCCCTTTCAACGAGGGCCGCAACCGGGGGGATCGTTATATCGAGGTATTCGGCAATCACCGCCAATGGTATGAGCTCCTGAATGTGGGATTGATAGCAGAAATCAGCACGAGCCTGTGACCTTTTGTCCATTCTTCCCCGTTTTTTCAGTTCATCTGATTTAAGACTGTATTTCTCACAAACCTTGCTTTCAATTCTCTTGAGAACGATAGGGTAATCAGCCTTTCGGTGCATTCTGTTCAAATATCCCTTATAGTTCTCCAATGCTTGTTTCACGAAATCAGGGTCGCCAATCACCGATGGAAGCCCCTTACAGGAACCGGTTAATTCAGTAGCTTCTATGGCTGAGAGTATACCGGCAATTTCATGGTCCCTGGAAATGCAGCTCTCAGACATAGATTTGAGATAATCTGTAACAGCATCCCATTCATTGGCTCCGAAAAACCGGAGAGCCTGCTCCCGGTTCAGGAAATTTTGTCCAAGGGCTCCACTACTACCGATAAGAGAACCGTGCCCGCACCACTGGTAATTTCCCAGTTCCTCCAGGGAAT
>CAYLVN010000062.1:0-11681 GCA_964387115.1 uncultured Fibrobacter sp. | reverse complement strand
CAGAGCGGAAAAGTTGTTCTTGAGCTGACTGACCGGAAATCTTCACTGAAGGGAGATCATGTTGACGAGCTTGCAACCAATGTAGCCGAGGTGGGGCATGATATTGTGGAATTCTTCATTGAACTGAAGAGAGAAAACAGAAACGCTCCAGCGAAGGCTTTCACATGTTCCGAGATAGAAAATAAGAAGATCGCTTATTGTATGCTTTATGTCGAACAGAAACGGGTTACTGCCAACATTCTTCATGCTGAACTCCAGAAACTTTTCATGAGAAAAAAGGTACCGATTGAACGAATCGACTTCAAGATCGAAACGACCTTCAGGAATATCTATACAAATGAGTTTGAGGGATCAATGATCAATCAACTGCCTGAGGAAGTGCTGAATGATCTGAAATCTAAAAATATCGATTACCTGATGCTTATGTACAATGTAAGTGATCAACGCCCGAGTGCCAGGGTTAGAAAAGTCATAAGAGTTAATGGCGTATCTCAAGATTTAATGGGAGAGGCGAACCGGTATAGTAATATTTTTTGTAATCTGGGACTTTTTAATATCAGCCTTAATGCACCTGTGCTTGTCGCTGATCTCTGGGCAGATAGTGAGCAGTGTGGTGATAATGTGGTAGGCTGCATGGTCCGCATGATCTATAAGTCAGTAAGCGAAATGAATGGAAAGAAGATAGTTCCGTGCTTGAGAAGACAGAAATGATCAAAAATGTTATTCTTTGATAAATAGAGGATCACCTTCCCGGGCCCGGTTTCCCCTCTATCCAGTTTGCGGGATCATCAGAAAATTTCCCATTGTCACGCCGTACCAGTGACGCGCCCTCTCCATCAGCCGAAACGGGCCAGAGTCCCTTATCGGTATATTCAACTCTTTCTATAACTTTAAATGGAACTACTGTTTCGTATCCGTCGCTGAAAGGCTCTTCAGGTGACATAAGGGTCAATGTGTCACCGCTGTTTCGAAGTCCTCCATTTGCTCCGCTGTAAATTACCGCATCAGAAGGAACATTGTAAAGAGACCTGAACGTGTCGGCCGGGATCGTATCCGTTATAATCAGTGCCGATTTGCCGCTCTCCAGTGAAGCATCGGCAGGAAATACAAACCCGAATCCTTTAAGAATCCAGGTGTTTTCCGGATTGAGTGGATCATAAAAGAATACAGTTTGTGAACCGGTATTTTTTATCTCCACATATTCATCCCTTCCGTTTTGCGGATTATACATTATTTCGGTAATGACAACCTTACTTAAAGCGGGACCCGAATTTGCCTTTCCAAGCGTGACCTGATCCAGTGTTGTAAAACGCTCCTGTCCTGAGCTGTTAAGGATGCGTCCGAAAGAAACCCCGTTCTCTATAGCGTCAAATGGAAAGCCATGACTGAAGCCATTGATAAAATCGGTGGAATCTGCAAACAGGTAAACTTCTTCTCCATTAGCATTCAGGTTGAAGGGATAGGGAAGAGAGGCGTTACTGAACTCATGAGAGTAGAAAACCTTGTATCCTTTTGCCTCTATTACGTTTCCGTCGGGGATGCGGAATTTTTTGGGGTTTGATTTCTTGTCAGTAAGGAACCATCCGCTGATATCCACTGGAACATTTCCCGGGTTATAAAGTTCTATGGCATCTTCATCAGGAGGATCGGTGTGGGTCAATACCTCATTTACATAAACCACCGTGGGATCCGCTTTGCCGGGGGATCCTCCGATACGTGTGGATGCACGCCAGCTGTAAGGGCTTTTTAGATCCCACTGGCCTTCTGAGGAAACCGGGACAATAGAAAACCCCAGCCCGTCTGCTTTTTCCGGCCAGGGGCCAACGTCACTGTATTCAACAGACAAAAAATCTTTATCTGCGCTAAGGTCCCTCAAGGCAATACGCTCGCCGGAATTCTTAAGGTTACCAGTGTATTCTCCGAACGGCTCAAAACCGTATTTCACACTGAAATCTTCAGCGCTGGATGCTATTACGATGTATTCTCCGGGGCCAATCGATGCATCTGGTTCAAAGATGAAATCGATACCATCACCGAATGCAACCCCCTTTAAAGAGACTTCATTGCTGCCTTTATTGAACAGTTCTATAAATTCCAGACTGTCCTCAAAAATACCCGCTTCTGGAAGAGGATTGTAATTAATCTCAGTAATTGTAAGATCTGTCAATCCTCCACGCGCAGGAACATCATCCGGAGGATTCACAATAGCACATCCGGCAAGCAGGCCGGATAACGGAATAAGACAGCAGGTCTGTTTTATCAATGATGCAGAGCTGATCACAAGACCTCCCTGAGAAGAGAATCACATTTAGAGGGATGGTAAAGAAGCAGTTCGCTTACGGCATGTCTTCCCATTGCAGACTTAAGACAGGTAGAATATTTGGAAAAGCCCAGTCTGTTAAGCTGAAATGTTCTTACCAGATCGATCATCCATGCCGGGACTGTTGCCTTGCAGCATTTAAGCTCCAGAACCACATTGTTTTCGCCGTCAAAACCGCTTTGACAGTGATACATTTGTTCTTCGACTGGTATAGGGTCATAAGAGTCCTGCTGTCTGAAACGGAGGTCGATATCAAATGTCACTCTTGCGTAATCATCGAAATTTGAAAAAAATGCCTGCCGTCTGTACTGGACAAGAACGACTGGACGGGCATTGTAGCGGCTTGCGGTGCGATAAAAGAGATCCCGGTGAGTGTTATTTTTCTGGTCGTTGTCGGGTTCGGGAAGAATGCTTGATATGTGAAAATGGTCGGCGTATCCGTGATCATTAATTTCGGCCCGAATCTTGCGAATAATATCTCCAAGGCGTTGCTTTATCTCGAAGAAGTAGGGAAAAACAGGGTCATCTCCGTAAGAGCGTATTCGCATATTAAACCGTTTTTCAGCTTTGTGTAAACGCTGGCGTAAAAAGAGGAAATCCGGGGTGTCGAAATAGAGACTGTTTACTTTGTAAAACCTGTCCTCAGAAAGTGCCGAGTGCTTATCGTAGGAACACCATGGCTTTATGAACTGAACAATCGGATCGATCATCTGCATCGGGATAAGATATTTCGCCTCATATCTATCAAGCAGTGAGGGGGTGGTTGCAGTTGACACCCCGGTCTTCTGTTCTACACCTGCTGTTACCACTGGAGGATCTCCTGGTTCTCAGAGAGATAATTGCGGATGGGCATCTGTGAGAGCAGGCCCGCATTGTCGATCACATAAAGATAATTTCTCATAATACCATACTTTATAGTTGTCCGTCTGATACGGTTTTTAAGGATATCCTCTTTAATCTCCAGGGCAACAAGGGGGTCTATCCCGTCTATCTGAACGAATTTTTTCAGCGATGCTTCAATATCAACCTGTGATTCCCTTTCTTTAAGGTATCGGTACTGAGCGATAAGCTGATTGAGATCTGCAAGATCCTTGCGTACCTTTTCACTCAATTCTTCTTTGGTCTGTTCGTAATTTTCGGCCTCTTTGAGAAGATCCGCCCTGCGGCTGTTGAGCTCATGACTTGCACGGGTCAGGTTCGGAATGCGCACACCTATTTCTATTGAGTAGGATTTGTGAAGATTATAATCCTTCTCATCGTACTTTCTCATGAGTTCATCGTACATCTCACCATTATCATAGCTGAAGCTTAGGAGATTTATATATCGCCTTGATTCAGCTTTCTCAAGATCAAATCTTGTGTTCGCCAGATCTATTTCGGTGCGGTAGAAATCGAGGTAGACATTATTTGTGTCAAGCATAAGCTTTGCTGATTCTATACGTGCAATAATTGTCTCGATGCTTACAAGCCCCGATGTGTCAAAGCCGGAGAAAGATTTGTCTCCAAGATAAGCCCTCGCGCGTTGCTCAAAAACCGAAATGTTCTTCTCTATCTCAAGACTGAACACTTTTTCATCTGACCTGTCATCTTCTGCCTGCACAAGCTCTTCCAGCTCGAAGTCCTCGCTGTATGAGGACTCTTCCATTACCTTTATGCGGTCATCGTAAAGTGTAAGGAGTTCATGATAAAGCTCAAGCAATGCTTTCTGCTCTAGGAGGTCGATAAAGAGATGATATCTGTTGTAAATAGCGATGTTCTGAAGAAGGCCACGTTTCATCTTTTTATTTGTAATAATAGAGCTGTTGTACCTGCCTGCGGCACGCGATTCCAGAATACCGCGCGGTTGGACTCGTAATGAGTACCTGAAGCTGTTCGGGTCAAATGCTGTGTTGCGGACCCGCAGTTCGATATCATCAATCCCCGGGATTCCGCTGAAGCCCTTTTTTACCGCGGATGTCTCTTTATCCTGGGAAGTGACCACCGGGTCATTGCGGGCAGAAAGGATAAGCTGCTGAAATGTCGCCTGCCCTGCAGAGGCTGCGGTCAAGAGAGATGAAATGACCAATCCTGAAATTATGAATTCTCGTATCAAAGTACACCTTCCAGGACAGTGAATTGTGAAGGCAGATCTGAACCATTATCGAATGTAATAGTAGCTGATCTGTTCTTTTTATCAAATGCTATACCCTCCGGCTTCATCTTCCGGAAACTCTTTATGACCTCAGGATCTGCGCTGTTTGCCCGCAGAACCCATAACCGGCCCTCTATCGGTTCATCGCCTGAAATACAGCAGGAAAGTATATACAGATTGTCGTTTATAAACTGAATGTCTGAAATACGGAATAGATTCCCCGATGACATGTCTTTTAGATACAGCTGTCTCCAGAGTTCGATTTGAGATTTTTCAAGGCTGCCGCTTTTAAACATATTGTCGATATCTGTGATTTTCAGAATTGCGGATTTCTCATCAAGAAGAGGATTCTTGAAGCTCAGGTAAAGACTGTTTTCACAATATGCAATACCTTCTATGTCAGGGGATCTGTTTACAGTGTCAATTTTTACCAGATTTATCCATGACGCTGCCGAATCGCTTTTTGCCGCTTCTGTCAAAAGGTCGATCAGCTTCACATAACCGTCAAGAACAAATGCATCACCCTTTCTTTTGATGCGCATGAGGAGTTTTCGGGTGTCCGGGTGGTTGCCTTTTTTGTTTGGACTCTGTGAACATACAATGTAAATATTTCCACGGTCATCAGAGGTGATCCCCTCCATGTCATTTGCTTTCTTAAGCCCCTCTATCTGAACTTCCTTCTCGATCTGCCCCCGGCTGTTCATAAGGTAAAGCATCGAAGACTCATCACTTATGATACAGTATTTCTGTATATCCTCCATTAAAAGAGCACCTGATGCCTCTATTCCCACTGCAGAGGAACCGGGTCTTGAGATGTCAAGGACAGCTCCGGGAGAGGGTACGATGGCGGTGGTGGTATCAGCAATAGCCTTTGCAGAAGGTAAATAAACCGACAGGCTTTTGAGCCCTTTTACTTTACCACTTTTTCCGTTCTCTAAACTGATAACAACTTTTTCGCCCAGAAGGAACTTGTTTTCATCCGGAATTCTGATTGTTACCTCACGACCCCACATGATCAATTCAGGAACCTTTCTCAGCCTGATCGGGTACTCCACTATTCTGGTACCTACCCCAACAACTTCACCATCGACTTCACTCTTACTATCTGCAAGTGAGCGTACTGTTACTCTCTGGCCTAAAGATACAGAACTATAGATATTCTCATGTATATACCCCAGAACATAAGAGGGGGACTGAGAGTGGATCGTCGCGATTGAGTCGAAAGCTGAAACCATCTCTCCCTTTTTGTAAAAGACCGTGCCTACCACTCCATTGCTTTTCGCAATGACATAAAGCTTCTTTTCCAGCTCTGTGTACAACCGCAGCTGGTCCTCGTACTGTTTAAGCATCTCATTTATCGGATCGACTCCAAAAGAGATCTGGTTGTGCAGATTCTCATCCATGATTGCGTTTGATCTGTCCAGTCGCTCGAGTTCCTGTTTGAGATTGTGAATCTTTATCAGGGTTGGATTTTTTGAACCGGAATTCATAACACCGGTATCAGAAGAGTTCAGGCTACGCAGTTTCTGCATGAGCTGACGATTTATCTCGTACTGAGACTCAAGCTGCTGGAGCTCAGAACGTATTTCTATCATTCTGGCTTCCTGCTCGCTTTTCAATGTCCGCATTTCAGATTTTGAGAGATTGGCCTGAGTTTTCGAACGGGTCTTCATCTCGTTTATCAGATGCGTGAATTCACTGATTTTAAGGTCAATTTCAGGACTGCGCATTTCAACCAGAGTATCGCCCACAAATACCTGCTGTCCGGGGGTGATCAGCATGTTTTTAATCTCGACTCCGAATTCAGCATTTATCACCATCTCTTTTGTATCTGCTATACCGTAGAAATTAGTCGATTCTCGCTTTGAATTGACTGACAGTACAACAAGAGCTGCCAGAACACATACTAATGCAGTGTAGAAGATTTTCATGGATTACCTTTACAGTTCGACAGTGGTTTCCTGCAGCAGTAAATTAACATCTTTGATTGAGGAGAGTTTCCGTATTTCATTTATGAAATTTTCTTTGGTCAAACTGTTTTTAAGCTTTATATGGTAGGCATAGTCGATACGCTCACCATGAGCCATTTCCCTGAGACTTATCAGGGCAAAATTCTTGCAGTAACTCTTCATTATCCCCTCGAGGTTTGTATGGTTGTCGATACTGCTTTCGATATTAAATCTTAACAGCCCGTCAAAGTACCTGGTTTTGCCGAAAGGAGAAAAATAGAGCACAACCGCGGCTCCGCAGAATCCCAAAGTTCCGATTATGGCGATAGCATATCCGAAAACGCCACAGGCAACCCCGGTTGCCACAGCTGCAAACATGAAGATAATATCACGGGGATCTTTAAAAACCGTCCTGAACCTTATTATGGCCAGCGCACCCAGAATTCCCAAACCACGCAAAGGATTGTCACCCATAGCCTGCATAATCATCCCCGCAACTATCGACACCAGAATCAAAGACTGCACATAGTTTCTTGAATAGGAGAGACCGCAGAAGGTCTTTTCATAAGTCAGGGCTATAAGGGAAGAAAGGAGAAATGAGAGCAATACTGTATAAATGATACTGATAAGTGTCGGGTTTGAAGTGGTCGTCTGGAGAGTCAGAAAATCTAACATACCTGTTCCTTTTTATTTAAAAACCCCTGATCTTGTGAACCGCTTAAAATGAATAATACGGAGTTGATGAAAAATGGTTGCGTGAAAGGCTAGTCAAGCCCTTTTTACAAATCTATGCAGCCTCAAAAATATCGTAATTACAGAGTTTAACATAACTTAAGGATAATATGAAGTGCAAGAAGTGAGGAGGTTTTCAGGGGGCATAATGTTCTCCAAAGAGAACGTTAGTCTTTTTACTCAAGAGGGGCAATTTTACTTTAGCGTTTAATATTCTTTAAGACATACTTTCCGTCAGGAGAAACTGAGTATCCCGGGATTTTGTGGTTTTCTTCGAAATAGAGATAAAACTGCTGTAAATTTTTCCAGAACTCAATCTCTTCTTTGTATCCCCTGGCCAGAAAAAGCATCCCTTTTTCGTCCAGCCTGGTCGGGAAAATGTGTACCTCTATTTTACTCTGTCCGAAATTTTTAGCATATGCGCAAATCAGATAGAGCTCTTTTATGTACTCATCCTGGATCGGAATGCACCCGATTGTTACACAGCTCCCATGGATAAAGATATCCCCGCCCAGGTTGCCGCTTTTCCCAAGAATCCGGTCCGATTCGTTAGGGTAATTAAGACCCAGAGATAAGTAAAAATTGCTGGACGGGTTGAATCTGTTTATGTAGTATAAGCCCTCGGGAACCTGGTAATCACCCTGCATTCTCTTGGGACCCAGGATTCCAGAAGACATACAGATTTCATAAGTTTTTAACAGAGTAAAGCTGTCGGAGTCTTTTGCTGCTGCCCACAGTTCCAGTTCCCCCTCGTTTTTAAAAGCCCTTAGAAAAATGTTCGAACGGGAGCAGGATAGACCATTTGAACTGAATAGCTCATTTACATAGGAGGTTTTTTCTGCTTCAGATAAACTGAATCTTTTGAAGCCTCTTTGCTGGGAAAGGAAATCACCGGAATAGAGAGATATCGGGATCATGATGAGAAGGATTAAAGTTCTGACCATATTAAAAGTCTACTATAGTTATATAGGGGTTGTAAATAGATGATTCTATCTGTGTTTGTAACAAAGATATATCTGGGAGTTTTTGGGATACTAGCATGCTTCACCTCTGGGGTGAGACGGTGACTTAATGCGTTAAATAACAAAGTTACCTCTGGGGTGAGACGGTGACTTAATGGCGTTAAATCACAAAGTTACCTCTGGGATGAGACTGTGACTTAGCACGTTAAATCACATAGTTACCTCTGGGGTGAGACTGTGAGTTAGTGCGTTAAATTAATAAGTCACCTTGGGAAATACATAAGTCACCTCAGGGGTGAAAGAAACTTTTCATTCTATTCCATTGCAGTTCAGTTGATCTGTTGGTATCCGGCCATAAACTTCTTCATCTTCAATAATGCATCTTGCAACTCATCAACCCGTGGAAGGAAAACGATGCGGAAATGGTCAGGTTCGGGCCAGTTAAAGCCTTTACCATGTACAAGAAGCACTTTCTCGCTGCGCAAAAAGTCCAGTACAAACTTTTCGTCACTTGTAATGTTGAATTTCTTAATATCGATTTTCGGGAAAAGGTAAAATGTAGCCTGTGGCTTAACACAAGACATACCCTCTATCTGGTTCACCATTGAATAGCAGATATCACGCTGCTCCCTCAGTCTGCCGCCATCCTTTGTCAAATCATAAATACTCTGGTATCCTCCAAGCGCAGTCTGAATTATTGACTGCCCCGGTACATTGCTGCAAAGCCTCATGGAGGCAAGCATTGTCAGCCCCTCAATATAATCTTTCGCAAGACTTTTATTTCCGCTTACTACCATCCATCCTACTCTGAAGCCTGCAATCCTGTATGCTTTGGAAAGCCCGTTGAAAGTAACAAAGAGGACATCGTCGGCCAGCGAAGCTGTTGATGTATGCACATTTCCGTCGTACAGAATTTTGTCATAAATCTCATCAGAGAATACAATCAGATGGTTTTCCCTGGCAATCTGGACTATCTGCTCCAGAATCACAGTCGGATAAAGGGCACCGGTGGGATTATTAGGGTTTATTAACACGATACCGCGGGTATTAGAATTGACTTTCTTCTTTATATCTTCAATATCAGGATACCACGATGACTGCTCATCACACATGTAATGAACAGCCGTGCCCCCGGACAGATTTACCGCGGCTGTCCATAGAGGATAATCCGGTGCGGGCACCAACACTTCATCACCACTATTAAGCAGTGCCTGCATCGACATGGTAATGACCTCGCTTGCCCCGTTTCCGATAAAAATATCATCGGTTTCAACTCCTCTTATATTTTTCTGCTGACAGTACTGCATTATGGCTTTACGCGCCGAAAACAGGCCCTTGGAATCACTGTATCCTTGTGTAGTACTGAGATTTATAACCATATCATGAATAATCTCATCAGGGGCAAATAGCCCGAAAGGAGCCGGGTTACCGGTGTTGAGCTTAAGAACCTGATATCCCTCATCCTCAAGCTTTTTTGCATGATCAAGAACAGGCCCTCTAATATCGTACAAGACATTATTCAGCTTACTGGACTTTTTTACCGGAATCATTTTTATATTTCTCCTGAGAAGGGAAAGTTCTGCTGCATCTGAAAATATATGGTTTTTTGGTTGCATGCATAGTTTTACTAATATGTCAAATGATGTCCCATAAACCATATGCTTTTGCGCAGCTCCGCAAAAGCAATGGAAGAAAAATACTATCCCGCGATTAAAGTCCGGTAAATAGCATGAAAAATGAAAAATCGTGCCGGGGCTGTTTTCAGTTACTTTTCAGCATTGTCAGTGCTGCAGTGTAACCGTTATACATTGTATTCCAGATTCCGCCGCCCGGTTTTCCCCAGTGTCCAGCCTGAAATAGATTTGAAATGTGGGTTTTAAAAGGGAGTTTGGCTTCACCGTAGATATGAGAGGTGTTCTCAAATCCGTAGATTGCACCATCTGTGTTGGCGGTATAGCGTTCAAAAGTTGATGGAGAGCCGATTTCCATAAGGCTTATATGTTTCCTTAAACCGGGAATCACCTTCTCCGCTTCGGTCAACATCCTTTCCGCGTGAAGTTTCTTTTCTGTTTTCCAGTCTTCAGATGCCGATTTTTTGACAAAATTCAGAATCGTCAAAGTTTTTTCTTCCGCCGAATCGGATGGGTGAAGGAAAATCAGATGATCAATTTTGTCGAGTTTACCACTTTGAATCCGCTCGAAAATCGAATCATCGGTGTCACCGAACCAATTAAATACACCGCTGGGTACAAATTCTGATGTAAAAGTATCGAGCCCGATATATAAAGCGACACAGGAGAGTGATGGATTGAGGTTGTTGAGTCTGCGGAGCCAGATTTTATTCCTCGATTCCTGGCTTATTATTTCCCTGTGAAGAATGTAGGGACTGATGTTTGACACAAAATAATCGGCAGAAAATGAATCCCCGTTGGTCAAACATGCTGTATGAGCCCTGCCGCCCTCTATTTTTATCTCTTTTACTTCAGATCTGGTCCGAACCTCTCCACCTGAGGATGTGATAGCTGATGCCAGCGCTGTTGCCAGTTTATCGAAACCACCGGTAACGAAGTGCGAGCCTTCCATTGCGTGCACAATAAACATAAGTACATAAAATGCCACAGGCGCATTAGACGGGGGAGTACCACCAAAGAACCATTGGGAATAGAATATCCGGCGCAGCTTCTCATCTTCTATATAAGAATCTATGTAGGATTTGAAATTCCGGTTCTGGTAGGAAGAAATAAACGAGCGGTAATGATCTGTTTCAACAAGTGATCCTGCTCTTGCCGGTGAAATGAATGAATCATAAAATGGCCTCATCTCATCGAACATCTTCATTAAATTTGATCTCTGGTGGGGAAAATCTTCTCCCAGTTTTTCAATAATCTGATGATACCAGACAGGCATGGAATAGGAGAAATCACTCCACCGGGACTGGTACATTGATTTGTGCTCTTCAGTGGTAATCGAGTTCTCCACTCCCAGCTGCTTTAGAAGGTGCATTATTAAACCATCTTTACCCATCGGTATGGAGTGTATCGCAGACTCAAAACGAAACTGTTTACGTTTGAAACAATGGGAATAGCCACCGATACGGATATGCTTCTCCAGCACCAGAACTTTCATACCGCTACGGGCCAGAAATGCCCCGCTGGTCAGTCCCCCTATTCCGGAACCGATAACTATTGCATCAAAATCTCTATCCAATTATCCTCCACTCACCAAAGGAGAACAGTTTATTCAAAAAAATGATTTCCTGACCCAGGACTTGACTCTGGGACCGGAAGGTTGTAGAAACGCTATCGCGGTATTCTGTAGACCGAGCCCATAAAGTAGCTTGGATAAAATCAAAATGGCGATTAAGCAAAAATACATCAGAATTCAGCCGGAAGCCATTAACTTATGGTTGGAAACATAATTGTGGGTTGAATTTAACCATGTTTGGTCTCAAGTTCACTTCATGGGATTCACCCCAGAGGTAACTTTAAGATTTAAAAAAAGTGGTAAGTCATTCTTTCACCCCAGAGGTGCCTTAATGTTTCTCTTCTGAATCATCTCTGGGATGAATTGTCACGGTATTTGCTACT
>CAYLVN010000061.1:0-11700 GCA_964387115.1 uncultured Fibrobacter sp. | reverse complement strand
CCGGCACAGGAGGAGATTCAAGAATTTTCCTTGAGGGCCAAAATACATATACCGGACCGACTATCATAGGAATCGGTGTAGAGATAACTACTTCATATCTGGCAGATGGAGGTGTTAAAAGCGGCATAGGCAGGTCAAACAGCAGCGCAGAGAATCTGATACTTGACGGGGGATGTTTAAGATATACAGGTGAAGCAGCATCAACAGATCGTATTCTGACAATAACAACGCATGGTGGGTGCCTGTATTCCAGCGGCAGCGGACCTCTGACATTTACAAACAAAGGTGCGGTTGCAATTACCGGAACTGGCAACACCATTTTTGAGCTTGGCGGAAAATACGAAGGATCAAACATTTTCTGGCCTCAAATCGGTGATGGTCCTGATGGTGTGACTGTGGTCAGGAAAAACGGTCTGACAAGCACCTGGGTTTTTACCGGTGAAAACACCTACAGCGGTGGAACAACGATAACCGGGGGAACCTTACAGATCGGAAATAATGGCGTAAATGGAAGTGTCACCGGAGGCATCGAAAACAATGCCTTTTTATCGTTCAAACGCTCAGACCGTTATACATTTGATGGTATCATTTCAGGAACCGGCGAAGTGAGACAGGAGGGTTCAGGCACGCTGGTTTTGACAGGGGAAAATACATGGACCGGAAGCACATCTGTCCGCAAAGGCTCACTCATCATAACCGGTTCTACTTCACCGGAAAACGAGTTTACTATTGATTCGGGAGCGATCATCGGGGGATCTGGAACTATTGCCGGACGCATAAATGTCGGCAATTATGGTTCGATCTCTCCGGGTGTCGATGAACCTGGAAAACTTGTCGCCGACACTATTGTTCTAAACAGCAAATCAAAGCTGAAATTTGATCTGGGGGCCCGAAGCGACAGCATCGTATGTAAAGATCTTACACTTGACGGAAAGCTTGATATCATTGCCGGTTCAGGCTTCAAATCAGGGACTTATAATATTATCAAATGCAATGGAAAAATCACCAATAACAGCCTTGAACCAGGAGAGATTCCACAAGGGTTTGCCTGCGCCATAACGCTGGAAGACAATACCGTAAAGGTGACGGTCTCTTTGGATGCAAGTACAATTATTTCAGATTTCTCTGCCGTCCCCCTCAGCGGTTTCTCTCCCCTGAGAGTCAACTTTCAAGATTTATCAAAAGGCCAGATCTCTTCCTATTTCTGGGATTTCGGCGACGGAACCACCAGTACTCAAAAGAATCCACAGCATTCTTACTCTTCTTTTGGCTCCTTTGATGTCACATTAAAAGTTGAGGGTCCGGCAGGAATCGATTCGCTTGTTAAGGAAAAATTTATAACAACTTTTGATAAAAGAAATAACCCGGTAACAATTTCAGCAAACTATCTCTCAGGAACTTCAGTTCAAATTTCAATGAATAATCTCGATGAGATAGATACCTCTACATCTCCCAGACCCTGTTCTCTTGGAATCTGGATAGAGAACGATTCCCTCCCCTCCTATCATGGTACCTCATTTCTTCTGACAACCTATGGATTTGACGAACTGCTGAGAAGCGCCAGTTTTATCGATACGCTGATTCTTCCTGCTGGAAAAAATTCCTTTGGCCTGATGACGGGCCTGTTCTGGAACAATGACAGCATCTCTTCTTTTCAGCCCATAAACGGTTGTATAGCGGTATTAAAAAATACCCATATTCCTGACAATCCGATTTTTCTCAAGGCAAAAGAGGGTGGTCCGGGAAAAATCAAACTCTCATGGAACCGGCTTGCCGATACGACAATTTCTGTTGTACGCATACTTATGAGCAAGACAGAAATTCCTGCCGGAAGGCCGGCAGTGTATGGTTATGACTCGTTTTTATTTTCTATCAATGACAGTGCTGTTGTGATTGACAAGCTTGAACATGACACTTATTACTATTTTGCAGCACAAGTGAACAGAAATAATTACTGGTCACCGATTTCTGAAGATGCCATTGCAGAAGCTAAAACACCTGCAGCAACGGATACCGTGCCGGTAGCCAACACCATTGATCTTCAGAAGATCCTCTACGACTCTCTCTCCCACAGCATAAAAGTTTCGTGGTGTCTGGATAGAACTGTCGCAGATGATCTTGAGTTAGGGATTACATTTGCATTTAAACCCGATTCAGGATTCAAGTCTCCTCAGGTGATAACCGTAGATAAGAGCTGCGACAGTGCAGTTCTGAATTTAAGAGGAGCAATTCTATTTGACACGACATACTATGTATCGCTCTGGTTGAGAAAACCATATGGAGTCTGGTCTGGCACTACCGATTCATCACGCGGAAGTATAAGGACACCAGAACAGGCGGATAAGGTAATTACATTTTTCGGTTCATCTGATACTGTCAATGTCTTTAACGGAAGTGTCTTACTGTGGAAAGGCGCATCTTTCCCTGCAGCCGAAGCACGTACTACAAACGTATACATAAGCTCATCTGGAAAAAAATATGAAGGGATGGTTCCTGTAGGGTCCAGGTTCAGGTTTGGGAACAAGGAGCCGTTCCCGTCATTCTACCTTGGGATGATCTACGCTCCGCTTCCTTCAGGTTACAGTCCGGCTGATGTCAGGCTTTACAGGGAGACTGACACGGGGCTTGAGGTTGAATATGGATGTGTTGTCGATTCCCTGAACGGGATCATCTTCACAAAAGTCTCGAATATGACACATCCATTTCTGATGATGATTGACACTCTTTTTCCATCAGTGGCCGTTGAGAGTGATACTGGGTCAGTTTGCAATGCGGGAGTTTCAGTTCTGGATACTTTTAAGATCAGTGACAACATCTCAAATCTGAGCTGGAAATATGTTTACGGAAAGGGCGAAGAAGCGCCATTAAACAACCTCAGCGGACTTCTTGACGGCAAATCCGGAACCGTAGACATGCTGGTGTCACCCGAATTGGTGAGCTCCAGAAGCAGCCTGAGGGCACTTATGATTGTATCTGATGGCGTTCATACAGATACTGTCAACATCTCTCGCAGGGTAAGAAGAGAAATTTCTGATCCGTGCACAACCAGAAGTGTTGAGTGGTATCCTCTTTCAGTAACAGCCACTCTTGAGAAACCACAGCCGGAGTTTCTGATAGATAATCTTTCTGAATATGACAGTTCTTTTTACGATCCCAGATTCATGCGAATTTACAAATGGGTTGGGGGCGATCAGAAAAACGAATGGCTGGAATACTCGGAACAGGTAAAACCGGAGTTCGTTTTCTCTCCCGGGAACCTCTACTGGGTAAAGACATTGAGAAATATACCGATCGATTTCGGTTCCGGTACTACCGTATCGCTTAAGGCCCCTTACGAAATTGAGCTTGCTCCTGGAGAGTGGACCGATTTTAGTCTGCCCTTCAGTTTCAACATAAGAGCTGCAGATATAATCGGAAGTACAACCGGTTCCGAAAACCTTCAGTTCTATTATTGGGCAAAAGACACTGTCAGCCGCCGCTATTATTCAAAAGAGCTCTATGTACGTGGTCTTAAGAATTATGAAAACCTCAACGTGCCGCTTCAATACTCTTCGGGTAATGCCTTTACGGTTTACAATTCCGGTAAAAATATGGTCAAGATGAGAATTCCTCCGGTGCCTCTGGCGATGTCTCCCCTGCGCCCTCTTGCAAAGCAGAATGCATCACGGTCCTGGAGTGTAAAGATACTCTCAAAAGGCACCGATGGAGCATCTCTGCCTGATATTTACTGTGGTGTCAATCCTGAAGGAAAAGCCACATTCTTTCCGGCTTCACCGTCATTTCTCCAGGAACGGGTCTTTATTTATAGAAGAGAAAAAGACAGCAGATACGGTCACTTCATGTCTGAGGATTTTGATGGCGTGTTGAAACAGGAGATTGCTTTTGTTAACAATGGGCCAAAACCGGTGAAAATCGGTTTTGAGCTTGAGGAAGACGGCCTCTTTCCCGAACAGATAAGTGCAATGCTGCTGGAACCTGAAAGCGGGATGTGGCAAAGCAGAGGCACAGTCACACTGGCGCCAGGGAGTGTAGAATACAGATGGCTGGCAGCATCAGATGAGCTTTTCCGGCAGGATTTCAGTCAAAAGGCCATGACTTACAGGTATTCAATCAAATCAGTATACCCAAACCCCTTCAGCTCAACTGTTTTTATTAAATTCGCTGTTCCGCTGAACGCAAACGGTAGTCTGCAGTTTACTGTTCACGATGCGCTTGGAAGGCTGGTCTGGAAAAAGAAGCTTAACGGGAACCTCTCTTTTGGAAATCAGCTTCTCTCCTGGGATGGTAAAGATACCAGGAAGAGAAAAATCAATGCCGGTATCTATTTCCTTACCATGTCTGTCATTGACCAGAACGGAAAGCTGCAGAAGAGATTCAATTCAAGAATTACATACCTGCCCTGAACGTCCTTAAGACCATTGGTGTACATTATCCCACCGGTTGGGAGCGCTATCGTGAACGCGGCGTTTACTCCTTTGCGCCCTTCGCGCCTTTGCGTTTTAAATTCCGCGATCTTTGAATATGAGAAATGGATTTAAATCTGGATTGATATAAGGAATTTCATTAAAGAAACTGGTAAACCCGTAGCGCATCCATGCAACTTAAGTCAACCGGTAGTAAAACGGCCACCAACCCGCCAGGTTCGCCAACCTCAAAGCAGGACAGCACATGTTGGCCACGACGAAAATCGCAGTTGGATGAGGCAAAAATAGTTTTTTTATTCTCCCCAACTGCGACTTTCAGGTTAAACACTCTCCCCTCCTCTGGAACGATGCTTGCTCTTTCAGGTCTGTATAACCTGACTTATGCACCCTGATCAAGGGTCAAAGTGCATTTATCCCTCGTCCCTTTCCAGATGTATAAGTCAGGTATAAGAGATCAAATTCCACACTTTTTCAAAGCAAGTTTATATATGTTACAAACTGTATCACTACTACAGCTGTTTCTCCTGAGCGCAGTTCCGGCTGATTTACCAGTACAAATAACCTCTGAGCCTCCACAGACCATTGATATTATAGAAGGGGATAGTTTGAGGCTCAGATGCGTAGCCCAGAGCCCCAGGCCGATTTTATATCGATGGCTCAAAAACGGAACAGAAGTAGAATCGGGATGCGTTCTTTTCATAAGACAAATCAAAGCAGTGCATCAAGGATATTACATCTGCATTGCAGAAACAGAGGACGAATCAGATACCACCGGAATCTGCAGAGTTAATGTGAAGAGGAAAAAAGATGATAAAAAGCCTCTGTGTCAGGTCCCCAAATCTGTTCAGAGAATCGATAGTATCTCAAAGTTAGATACGCTGAGGGATTCTTCTGAAGCTGAAAGTGTAAAGTTCATACTTCCGGAACTTTTCTATGGTGAACACCTTGGAGCCGATTCATCCAGACTCGTTTTCCAGATCCTCCCCCAGAGTGCCGATTCTATTTATATCTGGTTTGGAGTCGACAGTACCCCCTGTTTCAGTGATTCTATATTTAGTAAAATACTTGATCCTGGATTTTTTTACTCTGAATCCGATTCCGATACGATCACCCTGACATTACGCGATTCCATATTCCTTAATGCTGATAAGATATATGCAGCACAGACACTTTCCTCTGGCTCATCCTTCAGCGATACAATCTTCACCTCTTTTTCTTGCCGGAATTCAGGCTCAACAGTCAGGCTCAATCGCACTTGTTCTCAGCCAGAGGTAAAAGATGTAAAGATATTGAATGATTCGGGAGAAATTTGCATAGTGATCGATCCATGCAGTTACCGTGTGTCAAATCTGTTTGCACTGTTTGAACCTGTAGAGGACAGCCATAAATCTTCTATATTCAGTATCGCACCCGGACAGGATTCAATACGGCTGAAACTCTCCAGTTTTATTCCGGGGGCAACTTATAATGTATTTATAATCCCTGAGGGATCAACCGGGTCTCCAGCCCAAAGAGCAATCGAAGGAATGTTTACCTTAAAATTTCCAGAAAATTCAGACCTTGTTCAATCTCCGGAAAAATCACCGGAAATCCTGAGAGTCTACTTCAGGCACAACAGCGTAATTTTCGTAAATTCATTATCTTGCAGTAATCCTCACCAGGTTAATTATTCAATTACCGACACTCATGGGAACACTATCTGGGACCGCACGGAATTTTCCGGCACAACACTCTCCGAAACTCTTATCTGGGATGGATTTTCAGATAAATACACTCCTGTGCCTGCCGGTTTTTATATTTTCCGTATAGAAGTAACTGAAAGCGACAATTCAAAAAAGAAGGTCGGGGTTCGCCAGTTCTGGTTCAATCCGACCCACGGAAACAATCTGAAGCTAAATGTCCAGTGATTTTAACTCTGTAAAAGAGATCTGCGGCGCGATTCATCTGCATACAACTTACTCCGATGGCGGTGTAGGTTATCAGGAACTAATAGAGGCAGCAAGTTCTGTTAATCTGGACTTTGTCGCTGTGACAGATCACATGTCCCTTGGCGGCAAAGAAAACGGATTTGAAGGGTTTGCAAAAGATCTCTGTGTCATTGTCGGGTACGAACATCAGGATTCCATAAACCACAATCACTATCTTGTTTTTGGGGTCCAGAAAGTCTTCAGTGGAATAGACCAGCCTCGTGAATATGTTAAAGCAGTCAGGGATTCAGGAGGTATAGGGTTTCTGGCTCACCCTGCAGAGAAACGGCATTATTTCGGGAACCTTCCCCCTTACCCATGGACAGAATGGAAGATCAGGGGTTTTGATGGAATTGAGATCTGGAACCAGATGTCCGATTGGATGGAGAACCTTCGATCACCCTTAAGTGTCATACGTCTTTTCTATCCCAGGCGATTCCTTGCCTCCCCGCCATCTGAGCTTCTAAAAAAATGGGACCTGCTGAATCGTGAATGTTTTATCAGCGGCATTGGAGGTGTAGACGCTCACACAAGAAGAATCGGTAAAGGGTTCTTCTCTCTTCTTATCTTCCCCATCAAAGTCGAACTGCAGGGGATACGCACTCATCTTTACCTTAAAAACAGCCTGAACAAGTCAGATTATTATGAATCAAGGAAATCTATTCTCGATGCTTTACGGAACGGCACAGGTTTCTTCAGTAACTACCGTAGAGGAGATGCCCGGGGGTCACAGTTTTACCTCCGCAATAATGATGGGCAGATGATTCTTCCGGGGAAAGCAGCTTCTTTTTCTTTGCCGTCAAAGCTTTTCGTAGAAATACCTCAAAGAGGCTCAATACACCTCATAGCCAATGGAAAAAGGGTCAGGACAGTTCATGGCAATAAGGCTGAATTTCCAATTTCAAAACAGGGTATCTACCGTATAGAAGTATACCGTAAAACAAAAGCCTGGATCTACTCTAATCCCTTTCCAGTCGGCAGTTATCCATTTCAGACTGCTTGAGAAAATAAGTATCGAATTTGATCCTGCTCTGCAGGTGCAGATTTTATATTATTAAAGATTTTTTTGTTTTTCTTCCTCATCTTATGCTTCGGATTTTGCGGGATTAGAGTGCGAGCATTATTTACAAAATTCCTGGATATTTTTTTCCTTCTTCGAATACCTTTACTGGCTCCAGTATGGACAATAGTGATTCTGGGATGGATAACCGGAAACAAATCCGCACACATCGGCGGTGGATGGCTTACGGGACCGGATTTGAAAAGCCACTGGCTGGCACTTGGGGGATTTTCTCTTATAGTGGCATCTATTTATGTTGTAAATCAGATTGTTGATATTGAAAGCGACAGAATAAATCACAAACTATTTCTTCTTCCACAAGGCCTGGTAAGCATTCCTGCAGCCTGGACTCTGTCAATTATCTGCGCCGCATCAGGAATGGCGATCAGTTTCTTGTACGATTATGTAATAGTCGCAATATTTGCGGCAGGTTTGATAATTGGAGTACTGTACAATCTTCCCCCGTTTACGCTTAAAAACCGGGCTTTGGGTGGAGTTTTAGCCAATGCATTCGGTCATGGGATGGTGACATTTCTTCTGGGCTGGTATCTCTCTAAATACGGCTCACAGATCTCTTCGGGAGTAATGTGGGGAGGATTGATCTCATCAATTTCACCAGCACTGGCAAATGGTGCGGTTTTTCTGGCAACTACTATCCCCGATGCCTCCGGGGATCGGCTGACAGGAAAAAAGACTTTCTGTGTCCGCTACGGTGAAAAGATAACCGCAGTAAGCGCTGCGATTCTCTGCTTTCTGGCTCTGTTCTTTTCGTTCTTTATGGAATACAATTTCTGGGTTATGGCATTTCCAACTGCCATCAGCCTGTTCTTTTTCATCCTGTTTGCCGTCTCTACAAAAAAAGAGATCGCCTTCAAGGCCTTTAAGTGGCCGGTGTTTCTTCTTTCTGCGACAGTTGCATTTTTCGTTCCGGTCTATGGGGTACTCATACTTATCACTTTTGCGGGAAGCAGAGTATACTATCAGTGGCGGTTTGGAATTGAATACCCCACATTCAAATCAAAATGAAATTAAAATCATCTACAGCTTTGTTTCTTGATCTGCTTTTTATAACCCGCCCGCTGCTTCTTGTTCCGGTCTGGGGATTTGCGGCTTTCGGGTACTGGCGCTGCAAGGGATTCTCAATAGCGGATGTCCCGCGTTCACTGTTTCTGATTCGACCTGAAGTGCTTCTCTGGATAATAATCTTTTCCCTTTCAGTAGCAGCCGTTTATATCCTTAATCAAATTGCAGATATAGAAGTAGACCTTAAAAACGGCGGGAAGCCGCTGATCGCCTCTGGGGTGGTATCCCCTGCGATATCGATGGTTTTTGCGGTATTTCTGTCTGTTGTTTCGATTGCAGTACCTCTTGCCTTCTCCAGAACAACACTGGCACTTCTCAGTGGCCTTGCTCTCCTGATTGGAATTCTCTATTCATTCAAACCGTTCAGTTTTTCGGGAAGGCCGTTTCTTGATTTTTTTTCAAATGCCACAGGTTATGGGCTGATAGCTTTCGGGGCAGGATGGTCGCTGGCAGGAGGAGAACTGCTTAACAAAGGCTTTCTGTTCTCTGCACTTCCCTACTTTCTGCTGATGTGTGCCGGGTCGATAAGCTCAACGCTCCCGGATCGTCCTGGAGATCTGGAGTGTGGTAAAAATACCACAGCTGTTGTACTTGGAAATTTTAAAGCTCATGTGATTGCGCTGATATGCCTGATATCTGCCGGGTTGTTTTCTTTTATTAATCCAGATTCTGTTGTGAAGATCTGTTTTATCGGCACAGTTCCATTTTATCTGGGCTACCTTATAGGACCAAACCGGTTCTGGATGGAAGCGACCTACAAGGCAGGAGGTGCCTTTACAATGATTTGTGCCGGAGTGCTTATTCCTCTGATGATTCCTGTGGCACTAATTGTATTTTTAATGACATGGCTCTATTTTCGATTACGTCACGGGGTCTCTTATCCGACTCTGGTTCCGGTAAACAGTGGAACTTAAAGCCGAGTGGATTTGCTCACTGGTAACTCTTAAAAAAAAGATAGTAAGGATATGAGAAACGGGACCCCAAAACTTCTGAAATGGATCAAAGATGGTAACGATTGAGAATTCAGTCTGTGATGAATGCGGGACATGCATCAGCGTGTGCCCTTCTGGAGCAATATCCATGGTCTGCAAACCTGTAATAGAGAGCAAATCCTGCATTCTATGCGGTAGATGCATTAAGGTATGTCCGTTGGGTGCCCTTAAGCTCGAAAAGATCTCAGAAGATAAAACTACCTGCAGGGTCTGAACTTCAGGGGGAAACTAAGGATGGCTGATTTATTTGACATTGTGGTAGTCGGGGCCGGACCGGCAGGGTCAATGGCTGCCTGGAGCGCTGCGCTCACAGGACGTAAAGTGTGTCTGCTGGAAAGAAAATCAGAGGTTGGCATTCCGGTAAGATGCGGTGAAGGTATTGGTGTCAAGGGGTTCTCTTTAAGCCTGGATGTCAGGCCGGAGTGGATCAGATGTACTGTCAAACAGACTGCCATGGTTTCACCTTCAGGGATAAAGGTGCAGATAGGTAATGTCGATGAGAGCTATACACTTGACAGAGAAAGAATGGATGCCGATCTGGTACGAGAAGCTGTTTCTGCCGGTGCTGAATTTCGGAACTCCTTCCCTGTGCTTTCGATTACCCGTTCTCAGGAAGGATATCAATGCAGCGGCCCTGCAGGTAATGTGTGTGCGAAAATAGTTATTCTGGCCGATGGAGTAGAGTCACGGCTTGCGCGTTTTGGGGGCTGGGACACGACTCTGAGACTTGCGGACATAGAGACATGCGCGTTCACGCGAGTCTTCTCTCCTCTCATCGATAAGGAAACCTGCATTTTCTTTACCGGATCATCTGTTGCACCCGGTGGTTACGCCTGGATTTTCCCCAGAGGCGCAGGAGAAGCAAACGTCGGGCTTGGAATTTCAGGAGACAGGAGCGAAGCCGGACGAGCCAGGGAACTTCTTAAGAGATTTATTGACAAAGAGCTTCCAGGATCCCGGATCGGCACTGTGCACTGCGGCGGGGTGCCGGTCTCAAGATGGGTCAGGCCGCTGGTTAAAGAGGGAATCATGCTGGTTGGTGATGCTGCCAGGCAGGTTAATTGTCTGAGCGGGGCCGGAATCGGTTATTCTCTTTTTGCAGGAAAACTGTGCGGCAGGGTAGCCGGTGAGGCACTCAAGGGTGATTCGGTAGATTATAATCATCTGAAAACTTATGAAAAAGTCTGGAAAAAGCGGTTTGGGAAACAGGTAGATCGTTCGTTCTCACTCAAGGAATTTCTGTCAAAACACACAGATGACCGATTCCTGGACAGGATTGCACAGTCACTTTCAAAAGAAGATCCCGCCAAAACGAGCTATTTGAGAGTTTTTGTAAAGACATTCTCTCGCCATCCTTTACTTCTGTTGAAAGCGGCAAAGCTGTTCAGGTAAAGCCTGCACCAGTTTTCTTTTGCCGATTTTCTGTACAACAAGGGCCACATACCGACCTTTACGCTGGCTCTCCTGTTTTTTTGGCACGGATTTCGAATTCTCATATACCATGGCAGCATCCATAAAAAGGAGATAAGATGCGGAACAAAACCGCTATTGTGACCGGAGGAGCTCAGGGAATCGGCAAGGCTGTTTCAAGGATTCTCCTGGAGAGTGAGTATAATGTTGTTCTTGCCGAAATCGATTCTGAAGCCGGACGGGAGACAGAAGAGGAACTGAGAGATTTTGGTCCGGTCAAGTTTATTCAAACTGATGTAAGCAGTGAGCTTGCGGTTGTTTATATGATCGAGGAGACAGTAAACTGGACCGGGGATCTGAGTCTGCTGGTTAATAATGCCGGAGTCTTTCTTGAAAAGCCGATAACCGACCTCTCACTACAGGAATGGGATGATATCTTAGGAGTCAATTTAAAGGGGCCATTTCTCTGCTCAAAGTATTCAGCCCCTCACCTCTCACTTAACCATGGATCTATAGTAAATATCTCTTCTACAAGGGCCATGATGTCTGAACCCAATACAGAAGCCTATACTGCAAGCAAAGGCGGACTGCTTTCGTTAACTCATGCTCTTGCTCTGAGTCTTGCACCCGAAGTGCGGGTAAATTGTATCTCACCTGGATGGATAGAAACCAGAGACTGGAAAAAATGGGCTAATCGGATAATCCCAGAAAACTCTGAGCAGGATAAGGCGCAGCACCCGGCCGGAAGAGTCGGATGTCCTATG
>CAYLVN010000060.1:5042-11782 GCA_964387115.1 uncultured Fibrobacter sp. | reverse complement strand
CTCGATAATGCCCTCGCTCCATGGAAAGAATACTGCGCAGAGCTTGCCCGTCATGAGTATGATGATACCATATTATTGGAAGTAAACCCTAATCGTTACAACAATATCTACGACTTCCTGCAAGGTACCCGGGATAATATCTTAAAACTCAGAGATTATTTCCCTGCATGACCGAAAATCATCCATAATGCAACAGGTATGGTGATTACTGAGACGATGGTTGAAAGAAGAGCCGTACTGGCAGCAAAATCCGGTGATCCTCCAAATCTGCGGGTCATAATTACAGATGCAGCCGCTACTGGCATCAATGATACAATCACAGCTACATTGTAAACGTCCGATGAGATTGGAAGTGCATTTAAAATGATGATTGAAATCAAAGGAAGCACAATCAGGCGAATCAGTGTGCTGTAAAGCACAGACCACTTTACCTTCACTACCGATGGCTTTGCCAGTGATGCACCTATCAGGATAAGCATCATCGGTACCGACACTGATCCTGCTGACGAAATAATCCTCACAACCACTTGCGGAAAGTACTGGTATGTTCCACTCAGTGAAAATATCAGGGCGGCAATTATTGCTATCAGGTTTGGTGTTACAATATTTCTTAAAGCCTGTTTTCTGCCTGCACCCAGCACTCCAACTCCGATTGTCCATACACCCAGAGTAGTTCCCAGATTAAAAAGGAAAAGATTGGCCAGTATGCTTTCTCCCCAGATATTCCTCAAGATGATGATCGGAAGATAAACAGAATTGTTCACAGCGCAGAAATGAATGAAAGTCCTGTGCATTTCCCGATTGCTGGAAAGAATTCCAAATTGAAGAATTATTCCAGTAAGCATTCCGTAAACGACCAGTCCCAATCCGATTAGAGGCAGGGGCCAGAGTTCCATTAATCGATTCACTTCAAGGCCCGATGTAATTGAATGGAAAATGTAGGCGGGAAAAAGGTAATCAAGGATAAACCTGGACCACTTGTCGACATCATCGTCGCTAATGTGTCTGAGCGATCTGGCGACTGCCCCGATAAAAAACAATCCGAATATTTCCGTTATGGCCAGTAAAATCGCTTTTGTCATCTTCATTCCTGGCGCGAAAAAGAGAAAAGGCCGCCGGTGAGTGCAGTTGTCAAAACAGTTCGAAATTAAAGTATTTTCTGGGGTTCTCACGAACATCAGAAACAAGTTTGTTGATCTCCTCAGCGGCATTTTTCAGTGATGATACGGTCTGGTGGACCTCCTTGGCCAGATTCTGGTCATTGAAAAGTGCCCCGGCAACACTGCTGCTGCCATCTCCGGAACCGTTTCCTATCTCCCCTAAAATCGATGACAGGTCAAGTGCCACATGGTTAAGATTGGTATAAAGTGAACTATCCTCAACAAACATGGACAAAGAACCCTTTCCCGCTGATAATCTGCCTGTAAGTTTGGCCAGCGCATTTGCACTTTGATTAAAATTGTCATAAAGGTCGGGATCGCCTGCCAGTTTGCCAAGTGTTCCACTGGTATCTTTCAGTGTGGTCAGAACTGAACCGAGAGCCGAAAGTGTACTGTCAAGAGTAGCCATGACGTTCTGAGTCGATGCAATAATCTTTTCGAAACCAATTGCGCTGAGTCCTGATATCGTATCTCCGGAACCAACCGGTTTACCTGTAAATGAGCCTGGATCAATTTCTATGTATTTATCTCCAAGTATTCCCATGGTCATAATCATGGCGACAGACTGTTCGTTCAATGTAGAAACATTTGAACTGTTAATCGCCATTTTTATGACGGCACCACTTTTCTCAAGCCGGATCTCTTCCACCATTCCAACTTCATAACCGTAAAGCCACACCGGTGCTCCGGCTCTTAACCCCTGTACATTATGTATCCGGGCAAATAGAGTGGTTTTAGGGGAGAGAAGTGAGTTTAGATTGCCCGAGAAAAAGATCGTAATGAAAAGCAGCAGAACTGCAATGGTTATCACAATTCCGGTCTTCAATGAGGACCATGCTAACTTCCTTTGCATCTCATACATCAGTGTATCTCCCTCCAGTCACCTAGAAAAAGGCGCAGATCAGGGATCTCTGTGCTCAGCAACTGCTCTTTTGTCCCGTCAAAGAGAATCTGTCCATTTTTAAGAAAAAGAAAACGCTTCGCAAGTCTCAGTGCATCTAAAATTTCGTGCGTTACAACGATGAACCCCCGCTCTTTACCATCAAGTTTTTTTATCAGGTTACAGATTTTGGTAGCGCTCATTGGATCAAGGTCGCTTGTGGGTTCGTCATAAAGAAACATTCTGGATTCCTGAGTCGCCAGGGCGCGGGCAATGGCAACTCTTCTCTGCATGCCCCCGCTTAACTCCTCCGGCATCAGGTCTATTGCCTCCTCGACTCCTACAAACCCCAGGAGCTCTTTGACCTTCCCCTCGATCTGCTCCTCATTTAATTTTGTAAATTCTCTGAAATAGAATGCAACGTTCTCCCTTACCGTTAGAGAATCAAACAGAGCACCGTCCTGAAATACTATGCTGAATTTTTTCCGTACCGATGAAAGCTCTTCCTCGGAGAGGTCGGTAATGTCTTCTTCCTCGATGAATATTCTTCCACTGTCGGGACGAAGCAGACGCAGGATAAGTCTCAGAAGAGTCGTTTTCCCTTCACCGCTTCCTCCAAGCACAGCCACCGTTTCATTACTCTGAATTGTAAAGCTGATATTATTCAGTATCCTGCGGCCATTGCGGGAGAATGTGATGTTCTGGAATCTGATCATACTGAATATCCAAAAAGGAATAGAATCGTTTTAGTCACTGCAAAATCGCTGATAATAATCAGGATCGTAGAGAGAACAAAAGCTCTGGTTGTGGAGCTTTTAAGACCCACTGCTCCTCCGTGGGTGGAAAATCCGGTATAGCAGCTGATAGCAGCTATGATGAGTCCGAAGATAAACGGCTTTACTGACCCGGAGATTATGTACTGGGCTTCCATTATTACCCTTATGGAATCCCAGTAAACCATGTTGCTCTGATTGTTTACAAATGTAGAGATGTACCATCCTCCGGCCAGCGCAGTTGCATCGGCGATTACAGTGAGTGCAGGAAGCATCAGAATAGAGCCGAGAATTCTAGGGGTGATAAGCTTCTTTATGGGATCTATCCCGAACACTCTCAGTGTATCTACCTGATGACGCAGTGCCATGGTGCCAAGCTCTGAGGCCATTCCGGAGCCGGCACGGCCTGCAAAGACCAGTGCCGATGCAACGGGCCCGATTTCGCTAATAATCGAGATACCTACCACACGCCCTGTGTACATCTGCAGCCCAAGGATTGCAAACTCTGCTGCAATCTGTAAAGAGAGAGCCATGCCGATAAACAAAGCCACCATAAGTGTGATTAAAAGTGAGCCGGCTCCTGCATAGTCCATCTGCTCTATGAGATCCCGGCTATAAAAGGGCCTGCGGAATGTGTTCCATAATCCCTTTGCGGTAAGCAGGTAAAATTCCTGTAACTCATACAGGGTCGATCTGACTGCCGTCACCATCCTCTGTGCTCCTTTTTTCCCTGATCTGGTTCAGACGGGAACCAAATTCTGTTTCGTAAATATCTACAAGTGCAACAAAGAAAGATGCTATAACAGGCCCGATTATAAAACCACTTACTCCAAAGAGACTTAATCCCCCCAGGGTGGAGAAAAAAATCATCAAATCGTGCATCTTTGCCCCCTGTCCCACAAGCCTGGGGCGGATCAGGTTATCGGTGTTTGAGACCACAACGAGGCTGACGGCAATAATTCCAATTCCCTGCCAGAGATTTCCCACCAGGATTTGAAATATCCCGGAGGGGATAAGCACCATCCAGGCCCCAAGAAGGGGTATGATTGAAAGGATCACCATCACAAACCCCCACAGAGCCCAGGTCTTAACCCCAAAGATCAGTAAGGTGAGCGCTCCCATCGATCCCTGTATAATCCCCACCACCAGCGTTCCTCTGATAGTGGCCCTTGAGACCTGGAAGAAACGGAGGAAAATGAGATTTACATGTTGAGATTTTACAGGTGAAAGCATCCGAAGGCGGGTCAGGATCACCTCTCCATCCATGAAGAAATAAAACATGGTAAAAAGGGTGATAAATACATCGGTGACAAATCCCAGAACACCGGCAGATGTACGGTTAAGAAATACCGTGCCCAGAGCTGTGAGCTGCTGCAGTGAGTTCTGAAGAAACTGCTGCCAGTCAATGGGGCTGACCAGAATCCAGCGGAAAACTGAAAATTCAATTAACTGCCGGTAAAGCCTGCTCTCTTTTCCTTTCTCAAAGAGCTCCCTGAGCTGGGGTTGAGCCGAACCGTAAAGTTCGATCATCTGCCGCAGCATCAGGTCAAAGAGAATGAAAATCGGGATAAGAACCCCAATAAGCAGAATCAGACAGCACAGAAGAGAACTGAAAGCCTTCCTTCCCCTGGTCAGGTTTAAGACTTTACCGTAAAGGGGATAAAAAAGAACCGTAAAGGCGGTAGCAAGGATAATTGGTGCAAGGAAAACTGAGATTACAGGAAAGAAAGCCAGTGCAGAGACTAAAAGCAGTGCAAGGAGAATATAGCGGCTGAATCTCTCATTTCTGCCTTTTGTGCTACTGTTTACAGGTGAATTCATGGCCTGCGGCACCGCTTCTATGCCTCTCTTTTCTGGAATACTGTGAAACACAGCGAAGGGGTCTTATGGGGGGTAAAGTGCAAACCTTATGCCGTGTGTGGCGGGTCAGTAATCTTCAAGAGTGGCGCCTTACGTAGCTCACATCATTTGTGCCTTTTGTTGGTTCATTTATTGCATAGATACCCCCTTAGGTATTGTTTTTCAACAGGAGGATTCAAATTATGTTCAAAGTAGCAATTAACGGGCTGGGGAGAATAGGGCGGGCGACACTCAAAATCCTGCTTGATAATCCCGAACTTGACCTGGTGGCGGTTAATGATCTGGTTGAGCCTGAGAACCTGGCTTACATGCTCAGGTTTGATTCAGTGTACGGAAGATATGAAAAGAGCGTGGAGGTTCAAGGCGGCTCTTTGATTATTCAGGGTAAAAAAATCCCGGTCTTTAACTCCAGAGATCCCTCGGAGCTGCCCTGGGGGAAACTGGGGGTTGATACCGTGTTCGAATGCACTGGTAAATTGACAAAAAAAGAGGATCTGCAGAAGCACCTGAATGCCGGAGCCAGATCCGTTATACTCTCCACAACATCCAAAGAAGATGAGGTGGGGACCGTTGTGGTGGGGGTCAATACTGTCGATCCGCAGTCAAAGTTTATCTCATGTGCAAGCTGCACAACAAACAGCATTACTCCGGCAGTAGAGATTATGGGTCGGAGAATCGGAATCGAAAAAGCGATTCTAACCACAATCCATGCATACACCTCCACTCAGCATATCGTCGATTCGCCCAGTAAAAAATTCCGCCGCGGAAGGGCCGGCGCAGCAAATATCGTCCCCACAACCACCGGCGCCGCAATCGCCACTACCAGGGCTCTTCCTCAATACAAAGGGAAATTTGACGGAATAGCAGTACGTGTTCCTGTTCCCGATGGATCTCTCTCTGATATCACCTTTATCACTTCCAGACCTACTTCTGTTGAGGAGATTCGTAAAATATTCCGTGAAGAAGCCTCCGGTTCCAGATATAAGGGAATTCTGAGAGTCACCGATGATCCAATCGTGTCATCAGACATCATTAAAGACCCCCATGCATCTATTGTGGATCTGGAAATGATACAGGTAGTCGATGGAAACCTGGTGAAGGTGATGAGCTGGTATGACAATGAATGGGGTTATGCTAACCAGATGGTAAAGGAGGCTCTCAATCTTTCAAATGCCCGCAAATAATTTCTCTATATTGAAAAAGGGGCAAAACCCCTTTTTCTTTGACCCGCTAAAGAAGAAGATACCCGGCAATTATCGATACTATTAAAAACACCGCAAGAATCCAGAAAAAAACTATCAGGGGGGTAGGGGTAACCACTGAGGAATCTCTGCTTCTGGGGGCTATGCCCCCGATTCCATAGGCCAGAAACGCTGAAAAGAGAATCGCCACTATAAGAAGCTGAACCCAGAAAACCCCCATAAACATTGGACCCGCAGGTCGAAGCCACAGTCCCGCGGCCCAGATTGCAGAAAAGAGAACCGAGAAAAAGATCACCAGTGCACTCGGGGGACCGCTGTGAAAACCCAGTGCATAAATAAGGGTAAAGATTACTGCCGATACAAGTGAGAAAATGATCAGTGTTGAATCCATTTAAGTTTTATCTGGCAATTCCTGTGCCTGAACAAGTCTGATTTTATGGCATCATGATTGCAGACGCAAGATTCTAAAAGCAGTTAAAATTCGATGGAGATTTATATGAGAGTTTTAGTTGACAATGATATCTGCACAGGGTGTGGCCTGTGTGCCAGTTTATGTCCGGATGCTTTTGATATGGGTGCTGATGGCAAGGCATCTCCTCGCCATAAAGCAATACCAACCTGGTTTGAACAGGAGTATCAGAATGCAGCAGATACCTGTCCTGAGGCGGCCATAAAGATCTTCTGCCAGGTATAGGAGAAAAGATGTCTGAAAAAAGAGCTCATAATTGACGATCGATTTAACCGGAACTCTCACTCTGGCCCGATCCGGTAATGCTGGGTATAAGGGCACGTGTCTGTTGTGAAAGAAAATGGCCGTTAAGGGGTAGAGGAAAAAATTGTGAGCAGAAGATATTTATGCGTTTAA
>CAYLVN010000060.1:271-5032 GCA_964387115.1 uncultured Fibrobacter sp. | reverse complement strand
CGAAAAAACGGTTACCGGGAAAAGCCGATAACCGCATTGCTTACTATCTTTTCTTGCTGCTCTTTTTCTTTGCAGCTTTGCCTGAACTGGCGGTCTCTTTCAGAATTCTGTAGGTCTGGGGGATAGAGAGCTTGAATTTCTTGGCAATAGCCTCTACACTCTGGCCAGCGTCACGAAGAGCAACCATTTCTTTGTTTCTGTCAGGATTACCTGCTGTGCGTGATTCGATTCCGTATTTTTTACGGAGCTGATGAACAGCTTGTCTTGTGATACCGAATTCTTCACCAATACGTGCGTCTGTTTTGAATTTCTTCTGCAGCCTGGTCAGTTCGGCTTTGCTGATTCTTGCCATTTGTATCTACTCCTTTCGTAGGTTTTGTAGAATTTTTTATAGCTGTATTTTTATTAGCGGTAAAAATAGAAAAGTCAATTGGAATGCCTGAATTCTATTATTTTCTGTAAAATAATATTATGTCAAAAGAGATGCAATAAAATAATCTGTCATTCGCAAATAGAAATGGGCCGCAGAAATGATTTTCCGCGGCTGAATTACAAAGAAGAATCATTTGTGGAAAAATTCTTCATAAAGGGCATTCACCGCCTTTTTCTCATCAGAAGAGTCGATTCCAAATATAATGCTTATCTCAGAACTGCCCTGGTTTACTATCTTTATATTAACTCCTGCTTTTGACAGCGCCATCGCTGCCTGAGCCATTACACCTATCTTGTGTGTCAGCCCTTCTCCAACTACTGATACAAGTGATATGCCGAATTCCGTACGGATATCATCCGGACTCAGTTTTTCATCGATCGCTCTGATGATGTTATTGACATCTTCAGGCTTGAGCTGGTTCTGGTCTAGAATCACGGAGATATTATCTACTCCGGAAGGACAGTGTTCGTAGGAGAGGTTCATATCCTCAAAAATAGAGAGAAGTCTGCGGCCAAAACCTTTTTCCCGGTTCATTAAAAACTTCTGAAGAGTAAAGCTGCAGTAGCCTCTGTCCGATGCTACTCCTATGACATCACGCTCGCTTGGCAGCCGCTCTGAAACAATAAGAGTTCCTTCATTGCTTATGTTATTTGCATTACGCAGGCGGATCGGAATTTTCTTGCGCATCACCGGACGCACAGCTTCCTCATGAAGAACGTTGAATCCCATATATGAGAGCTCCCGCATCTCTTTATAGCTGAGTGCAGGAATCTGCAAGGGCTGAGAAACCATCGCAGGATGAGATGAGTAGATGCCATCAACATCGGTCCAGTTCTCATATTCGGTTGCATCGAGGGCCTCTGCCAGAATCGCTCCGGTCAGATCAGATCCGCCTCTGCTGAATGTAGCGATATCACCATTTTCTGTGTATCCGAAAAATCCCGGGAAAACAATTACCTGCTGGCTGCAGACCTTCTTCAGACTGGAAAGTCTCTGCGCAGTGTCAGCAAGCGGCTGCGCGTCACCAAAGCATTCTGTTACCAACAGGCCCGACTCCCTGGGGCATGTATAGACAGCATCTATTCCAACGATTTTCAGGTAATCGGCAAACAGACGGCTGTTGAACTCCTCTCCAGAAGAAACAACAAGATCACGGAAACGTCCGCGGTTACTCTTCTCTGATGCAAGTCGGCGATCCAGATCCCCTGTAACTTCCTCTATTCTGGAGACCGGCACATTGAGTGGCTCGTATATGGAAACGAAACGCTTTTTGAGATCTGTAACAATCTGGGAGTAATCCTGAGATTTCAGGGCTTTTTCTGTCGCACTGATCAGCAGATCTGTAACCTTTATGCTGTATCCGGGTGCTTTCCCGGGTGCAGAAAGCACTATGCATCTGCGGTCAGGGTTCATCTTGATGATTTTCAGGATCTGGATCAGTTTATCGCTTGTTGCTACCGAACTTCCACCAAATTTACTTACTATCAGCTCCATACTGGCTCCGGTCAAATTGTGAATTTTTTTCTGTTTTACTTTCTATGCTCTGATGTTTGCTGCGGAATTCCAATGGTCCGCAGTTTTCCTGGCGCTTGAATGCCCGGGAAAAAGAGCCGCCGTTTGGGTAACCGACTTTATCAGCTATATCAGAGATCGAATCGCCCGTGGTTTCGAGCAGATATTTGGCATGCTCCATCCTGACACTGGTTATATACTGATAAAGAGTCTTGCCGGTTTCCTTTTTAAAAATAATATTCAGGTAATTGACATCTACACCGCATTCCTGTTCAAGGCTTTCTTGGTTTTGAATACTGGAATAATTCAGATCCATAAAAATTCTGGCCTTTGAGACCAGACTCTTAACCTTATTTTTAGGAAACTGGCTCTCATCTACTATCATCAGCCCCTTCTTAAACAGTACAACCAGTATTTCAAGCAGGCGGGAGATTGAAGCCAATCCCAGGATCTCTTTTCCTTTAGAAATCACCAGAAGAAGGTCAAAGATGAGATTTTCAAAATAGATCCTCTCTCTTTCGTCCAGTACAATTTTACCTTCAATCTCTGAGTTCCAGTAACACTTTGCCTGCCTGGAAGGCAACAGTGAGAAGAGAATCTGGAAACACTCAAAGTTCCCCTTCTGGTGAAGGTAGGTGTGCCTTTCACCTCGTTCCATGACTCCAAGAAGCCCCGGACGGGCTGTTCCGAAGTTACTGCGGGTAACATTCTGGAGTATGCCTGTGCCGTCCACCTGGTACCACAGTCTGAAACAGTCCTGCTGGAAGCGGAGCTGGGAATTGAACTCGGAACCACCGGCTGAGGAAAACTGAAGGTAATCCATACCGTTAATTTCGATTCGCAATCTGGGTAGTTCCACTACCGGACAGCTCTTCCAGTTCTCCAGACAGCTGAAGGTCTTCAAGCCTGGAAATGAGCTGTGGGGGGCGTAAACCGGATCGCTGAATTGTGCCAATAATTCATGTCTTGTTGGAAACATATCTGCTAAAAATACATTCTTGTGATGCTTGCTGTTGGATATCTTAACTTGCAAATTATATATTTACTGATCTTTAAAAAAACATTTCATATTCAAAATATTACCTGCAAATAAAAATATGGCAGCGGTAACAACTGACACCAACCGTTTTCTGTCTGATGACAGTTCTCTGGCTCTCTATCTTAAAGAGATCAGTAAACATAAGACATTGAGTCTGGAAGAAGAAGCAAAACAGGCCGTACGGATACGTAAAGGTGACAAAAAGGCGCTTGAGAAACTGGTCAAGGCGAATCTGCGCTTTGTGGTCAGTGTCTGCAGAAATTACCAGAACCAGGGTCTTCCTCTGAGTGATCTTATAAATGAGGGAAATCTGGGCTTGATCAGAGCTGCTAAAAGATTTGATGAAAAAAAGAATTTCAAATTTATTTCCTATGCGGTCTGGTGGATCCGACAGGCCATTCTGCAGGCGTTGGCAGAACAGTCCCGAATTATAAAACTCCCTCTCAACAGGGTAGGGACAATCCATAAAATCGGAAAAACTCAAAGCAAGCTTGAACAAAAACTCTGCCGCTTGCCCAATGTGTCGGAAATCGCCGATGAGCTCTCTCTGGATGAAGATGAAGTCTGTGAAACCATAAAAATCGGTAACGCGCATATGTCACTTGATGCCCCGATACAATCAGGTGAGGATGCAAAACTCATTGATATTCTCCAGGATGAAAATCAGGAGAGTCCCGATGATGGTATCATGGACATATCGCTGCATAATGAGATCGACAGAACGCTGGATACGCTATCTGAGAGGGAAAAAGAGGTGGTGAAACTCTATTTTGGAATAGGGGAGGATACCGCACATACTCTTGAGGAGATCGGACAGCGCTTCAATTTAACCCGTGAACGGGTACGCCAGATAAAAGAGAAAGCAATCAAAAGACTTAAACACTGTTCCCGTTGTAAAAGACTGAGAATGTATAAAGGGGACTGATAAAACGGTCTAATATTAAAAAAAGGTAAGAATGGCTTCCCGCCTTTTAAAATTCTATCTCTGATTGGCTTTACTCATTCAGTACTCAGCTATCACTGTTCTTAATTCCGAATTCATTGAGCAGCTTTTCTGCAAGCTTATCGATGAACTCTTCGGAATTGTAATAGCCGTTTTCAATCTTTGCCTTCACCTCTGCGATTTTCTCGCTTCTGATTTCGGGCTGCGCATTGAGAGTCGCGGCTATAGTTTCGAACTGTGCTTTTGTCTCATTGAGACGCTGAGCACCTGATGAAAACTCGGAACGGTCTGTAATCTGAGCTTTTCCGGCTTTTTCAGCCTTTGCTGCTCTATCGACCTTTCTGAGCTCTGCCTGTAATGGCTGGGTAATCGCATTTATACGCATTCCCATCACCGCCTTTCGTTCCTATTCAATATATCGGCAGAAAAATCCATATCTTTAGTTTTATTTTTGATCTGCTTGTCAGACCCGTTAAGAGTATACTATCAGGCTTCCAGTATTGTCTACAGCCCTGTTTTGAACTGATAGCCCAATTTCTTATTATTTGATAGTTCCTATCATATCAAACATCGGAAGGTACATGGCAACAAGTATTCCACCGATTATGACACCCATGACTATTATCATTACAGGTTCAATAATTGAAGTGAGGGCATCTATAGCCGCATCCACCTCTTCCTGATAAAACTCGGATATTTTCTTGAGCATATCTGCCAGATCTCCGGTCTTTTCTCCGACTGAGATCATATGAATCACCATAGGGGGGAAGACGCCGGTTTCTTTAAGAGGCTCCGCAATGGTTAATCCTCCGGTGATCCTTTCCAAAGTCTTTT
>CAYLVN010000060.1:0-261 GCA_964387115.1 uncultured Fibrobacter sp. | reverse complement strand
GTGGAGAGTGTCTGTGCGAACCTGCTGATAGAACTCTTTCTTTCCAGATCACCAAGCACCGGGATTTTAAGCTTGATCCCATCGATACGCAATTTACCATCTTCGGTTTTATAATAGTAAGAGAAGGCAAAGGCGGCTCCACCTGCTACGAGGAAAATAAGAATGAAATAGTGCTGGAGGAAATCGGAAATGTCCATAACAATCTTGGTGGGTAATGGAAGGGCGCCTCCCATATCTACAAACATCTGGGCAAATGTAGGC
>CAYLVN010000059.1:5412-11804 GCA_964387115.1 uncultured Fibrobacter sp. | reverse complement strand
TTTCATTCAACTGATTTTCATGCATCATTCCTTTTCTTTGCACCCATCGGAAGCGAGATGGCGGGGTCGGTAACGGCACCTATTTTCACCGCGTAGCTTGTGCGTGCCTCGATATCCGCGTCAGTCACGATGTGAATATCCAGCAACCCATCGCTTGAATAACCGGTTCGCAGGTAATTGAATTCGCCCAGGCTCTGGCTCCAGCCTTCCAGCCACAGTGTCAATTCACGCTGTTGCTGTGGGGTGCCCCTGAAATGGATGAGAAGGTCGATGTCACTGCCCGGACCTGAAGTGGCATTTACCGTGGAACCGATAAGGTACATTGCCTGCACGCCGAATTGCCCGGGTTCAAGATGAAGTGCAAGCTGCTCGGCCATCCTTAAACGCCATTGCCAGAATGCTTCGCTGTGATGTTCCACCGGTTTTACTGCAATGAGCGGTTCTGCCATCACTGCCGAGGGTTCAGTAAAGTATCCGATAGCTTCGCATAACTCAGCGTTCATCTGAATTTTCAGGATATTTCCCTCCGTACTGCCGGGAACATCTATTACATGCAGTACATCGCTCAGATACGCATAGTCAGGCAGCATATCCGGTAAGATGTTGTGCGAACTGTTCAGAAACATCTCATTAAACATCACATCATTTTCATCCGGATAAAGCGGGATATAGCGTATACCTGCTTCAACCATGTCCTGAAAAAAATGCGTGCCGAAAGAGAGTTCGGGTTCATATGAACCACTTTTCAAGGCAATCTCGATGAGCACAGATGTATTGCAGATATCTGAATAGCTGACCTGAACACCCTGTTTTATTTCACCCCGGCTTCCCCAGCGCCCCGGCCCCATCAGGATGAAGCGATGTTTGGGTAGAAGAGAGTTCAGTCTGCTCACCGCCCGTCCGATATCCACCAGCATATCGAGACTCGTTTGTTCCGCATAGCGTTGTGGTGATACGTAGACGATGTGTGTGATGTCGGGAATGTGACCGTTGGAGATGAATCTTCTTGCTGTAAAAAGCGTTTCGCGTTCGGAAATATCGTGTGGTATGGGGCTTGGGGCAATGTCAGTTTCGGTGAATTGAGGCCGACACTGGAGCAAAAAGAGCGATGTCCCGTCTGAGGCGAACTCAATGTCCACCGGTGTTTTCATTCCCTCCTGCAGGGTGAGAAGAATTGTGTGCATCTGCTTTATGAAGTCGGTATTACTTATCAGACCATCAAAGGTAAACACCATATCATCGCGGCTTGTATCGAGCTCGATGGTAGATAAATGGCGTATCAGTCCATCCTTGTAGACCGAGGCCAACTGAGCAAGATTGGGAATATCGTTTCCGTGTTTGCGTACAAGGCTTTCAAGAGTAACAGTCTGGAACGATTCTTCCTCCAGGTTTAGGGCATCGATTTTTGCGGGCGAATAGTGACGAATCTCGTCGGGGCAGCTGTTCACCCGTAAGGCCGGTTGCCCGGGTGAGAGAAGAACCGGATAATCGTTGCCGATGCGGTCTACTGCCCGCGTGCCAAGTCCCGGAACAAGCCGAACCAGCCCGTCTTCCCGTTTGAGTCTTGGAGACCAGCGGAACTCATTGCTGCTGAATGCAACTCCCGCGAAGACCGGTGAAAAATAAGGACCGATACGTGTTCCAACTACCTCCTGGATCATGATCCCCATTTCTTCGTGAAAATCGATCAGACCATGTTCGATACGATATTGGATGGGGTCCGGGCCGAAGACCGAAGCATAGACTTCTGCGACTGCATCGAACAGAGCCTCCAGACGCGTTTGCCTGTTGCCCTGATTAGAGAGAAAAAGGCTCTTGTATTTGCCCGAAAAAGCTGTGCCGGCACGATCTTCCAGAAGGCTTGAACTGCGCACTATGATAGGCTGGTTGCCAAAATCATCCAGCGCCTGCATCAGACCTCGGGAGATGTGCACAGGAAATCTGGTATGCTTGAAAAGCTGTATGATGTTGGGGTATTCCAACCGTACCTGCTCAAGTTCCTTATATTTGATTTCATGTACGTCTTCCAGTTCATTGTACTGTAGAAACTCGTCCATGCAATCAGCGGTTAGATACCATGTTTTCGGTGTTTTGATGTTTTTAAGAAGATTGTTCCTCTCGGCAGCATTTTTTAGAATTTGCGCGGCAAGAAACAGGCCGGTACTTTTCCCGCCAAGGCGGCCACTGCTGCCGGCTGGATATATGATACGGGTAACCAGGTCGAAAAAATCAGAAACTTCAATGTGGCGTTTTGCCAGATTGATAAAATCGACGTTGTCAGTGAAAAACCGGCGTATCAGTGATACTCTTAGTCGCATCTCTGTAGATTGTTCGAGCGAGATTTCGCTTTCAGCAAATGATCGAAAACGAAGGATCGCATCGATTATCGTCCCCAAATCCGCATTGCCGTAATCGACGGTTTTTATGAGAAAACTGAGTTTGTTCAACCGGATCCATTTGCGAAGGTATGAAAGGATTTCATCATCACCCATGTAGCGTGCTGCGATAGCAAACACCTGATCGCTGGTGGATAATAAACTCCCACGCGACTGTTTCCTGCTGGGACTGTTGGCTTCAGATACCCCTTCGGTATTGTATTCAGCTAAATCCTGTCCGAGCGAATTCAAAATCTGGCGCGATTCTTTGATCCCGCTCCAGAAGAGGTTATATAACAGCTTCCTTGAAACGAAAAGAAAAAGATTCTCGTCGGTGTGCCGTAGCAGGTCAACGACTGTCTTCCATTCGCTGCTCTTCTTTAAGGCTTGCTCCCCGTAGGCGGCATCGCGCTCGCTCAGCAGGTGTTCCAGCTTACGGTGAAACGTATTCTGGCCGATACGGTCAGCGATGATACGGAGTAGCTTGCGCTCTTTTTCCAGGAAACAGTCTACACCCGATGAGGACACTGAATGTGTATAGGAGACCTCGATGAATCCTTTGACCGCATCACCCTCTTTGATAGGTGCGGTGTCTGAACACATCGATTGTACAAAGTCGGCTGGCTGGTACACCTTATCATCATAGTTTATGCGGGCATGGCAGATTTCGGGATACTGCCAGCCCGATGGGATAGTAGAGACGATATCAAGGAAAATATCAGGCAACGGGCGGGAAGTGTTGGCAAGCAACTCTTCCACCCGATAGAGACAGTCCAACTCTTTCTCTCGTTCCTGTAAATCCAGGAACCGTAATGCTTCTGTCTTCTTTGCATCCATTTTCCTGCGAATCCTCTCCTCACTGAAAAACAGACATCAGGTGGTTATGCCCAACCGCGCTGCTTTACTGCTTCAGCCACCCGGCTGATTGCGATCACATAGGCCGCATCACGCATATAGAGCTTCCTGCGTACTGCCAGGTCATACACCGCTGCAAATGCCGAGGTCATTTTGGCGTCTAACTTGGTAAGGACCTCCTCTTTTTCCCAAAAGTAATTCATGTTGCACTGCACCTGTTCAAAGTAGCTACAGGTCACGCCGCCGGCGTTAGTGAGGAAATCAGGGCAAACAAATATACCGCGCTGCTTTATCACTTCATCAGCTTCGGGAGTTGTGGGGCCGTTTGCACCTTCTGCAATGACCTTGACTGTTTTAGAGATCTTCTGGACGTTGCTGCCATTAATCTGATTCTCAAGTGCCGCGGGAATCAAGATGTCTACATCCTGTTCCAGCCATGCTTCTCCCGGCAGCCTTTCGTATCCCAGCTCTTGCGCCTGTTTCTTGTCGATTCCACCGAACTTGTCGCAAATTCCGCGCAGTTCATCGATTTTTATGCCATCTTTTTTGCGGTATGTGTATGATACCTTGTCACCCTGGTCCCAACAGGAGATGGCCACAACTTTGCCGCCCAGTTGTGTATAGAGTTGCACGGCATGCTGTGCAACGTTTCCAAAACCCTGCACGCTGGCTGTTGTCTTCTCAGGAGAAAGGCCAAGCACTTTGAGAGCTTCGCGCAAGACATAGACCACGCCGAACCCCGTTGCTTCTGTGCGACCAAGAGATCCACCCATCCCAACCGGCTTACCGGTGATAAAGCCCGGATAGTGGCCGCCATGAATCATCTCGAATTCATCAAGCATCCAGAGCATGTGCTGACCGTTGGTCATAACATCCGGAGCAGGTACGTCGCTTACAGGCCCTACGTTTTTTGCAACCTGGCGAATCCAACCACGGCAGATCTGCTCCTGCTCGCGAAGGCTCAGATGGTGCGGGTCGCAAATAACGCCGCCTTTTGCACCGCCCAGAGGGATATCTACAACGGAACATTTCCATGTCATCCAAAGCGATAACGCCCGTACCGTGTCGATTGTCTCCATCGGGTGAAAGCGGATACCGCCTTTGGCAGGACCACGTGCGTCATTGTGCTGCACGCGAAAGCCCTTGAATACTTTGATCTTACCGTCATCCATGCGTACCGGAATGGTGAACTGATACTCACGCATCGGCTGGCGCAGAAGTTCCTTCACGCCATCATCGAGCTCCAATATGGCAGCTACCTTATCGAACTGAGATTGCGCTACTTGATAGGGATTGTACGAAGCAGTCTCCATAGTCACTTGTCCTTTCCTTTTATGACTGACTGATACAAGAATTGTTATAAAAACAGAATCAAATTATGCGTTTTAGTCAAATGAAGGCAAACCTGATATTGATACAGGTGTGGTATAAACGTTGGATTGATTATGTCATCTTCTGGCACGCTCGCAAGCTTATGACTGTATATCCTGTGTTGTTACAGAATAACTGCAGAATTTTTAAATATACTTTGTTTATTGGGATATGAAAAATTTTCTTATTTCAGCCCTTTATTTTTTTCTGCGTCAGTAATTCCAGTTTTAAACGTGGGTTTATTCCAAGCAGTTTATGGTAACCGAAGCTGTCTGCTGATCGATTTAAAATATGCGAAGGGTGATGGGGCGGGAATTCGGCCGGTCCCTTCTGGTGTGACAATCCAGATACAAATTATATTCTATTGTCGCTTCCTTTATACCATGTTTCTCTCATCACCCTGTTTGAAGGAAAAAAATATGAAGGTAATCAGACTGTTCGGGGCCACGGCAGTAATCTGTATTTCTATGATTTCCTCTGCAGTATCTCAATCGTACAGTGATGATTCACTTGCAGTCGCGGAAATCCTGAAAGCTAACGGGCTTGATAACATCAGTGTGCAGGAAGTCTCATCCACCACAGGTGACAGAATCACTCTCCTTCACCTCGATGGTAAAGGGCTCAGAGTACTTCCTGAGTGTGTTGGAAAACTCACAGCGTTGAGTAAAATGTTGATTTCAAATAATCAGCTTAAAAAACTTCCTGATTCGATAGGTCAGCTTACAGAACTTGACTATATCAATGCCTCTGATAACCTCATAAGTGAGCTTCCTGAGGGTTTCCGTAATTTACAAAAGCTTGTTTATATCTATCTAATCAGGAACAATATACCAAAATGGCCTGATGTTTTTGACTCTTTGCAGGCTCTGGAATCAATAGACCTGGGTGCAAATAACCTTATCTCTATTCCGGAAAAGATCAGCACCTATACAAAAATCAAGTATCTCTATATCAATGATAATTACCTCACGAACCTTCCGGCCTGCATCGTTGATATTCAGCCTGAAGTAATTCACACTGCAGGAAACGCACTCTGTTCCCTCTCACCTGAAATAACCTCCTGGCTCAATGAGCGTGAGTATTATAAGGAAGACAGCAAGTGGCTCTATTATCAGGAATGCGGCAGATATTCGCAGGACAGTTTGATAGTAAGACAGGTTCTGGATAATAACGGGTGGACAGAACAGTCTGTAAGTTCCATAACCACAGTTGTTGACGGGAATATCACAGCACTTGATTTCTCGGAAGATAATCGTTCCGGAAAAAAGGCGTTAATGAAACGAGCGGCAGGAGAAAATGAGGGTACAATCCATCTATCAGGGCTCGAGAGACTTATGTATCTTCGTGCCCTTAACATTTCCGGAAATAATCTGAGTGCAGTTCCTGAAAGCCTCTCATTGCTCTGCCATCTGGAGAACCTTGATCTTTCAAATAACGTCCTTGAAACTCTACCGGATTTCATCACTTCATTTCAGAACCTGAAATCACTTGACCTTTCGGGAAATCAGATAGTATCTCTTCCCCCTGCGGTGAAAAAATGGGCAGACACGTATTCTCCGGAGTGGGCCAGTGAACAGAATGTCACCTCTGTTAACAGCTCGATAATTAAGAGATCGGAAAATGTGGTTTCACTCAGACTGGTCGGGGGCGATAAACTGAGGATCTCATCGGTCCGGCCCTGTAAGGTGGATATTTCGATCTATTCTCTTTCAGGGCGCAAAGTGATGACCATTGCAAACCGGAAGATTGATTCAGGTAATCATGAAATAGTTGTCAATAGGGAACTCTTGA
>CAYLVN010000059.1:0-5402 GCA_964387115.1 uncultured Fibrobacter sp. | reverse complement strand
TGAGCAGGGGAACTTATTTGATAAGGCTTAAAGAGGAGAATCATGCGCCGAGGGTGATGAAACTATTGACATGTGAAAGATAGTAATAAGCCTTTTAAACTCAAGATTTTTCCGAAAGTGGGCGCACCCAATACCAAATAATAATAATCAAAGAATAAGGGGCTTATAGAAGAGGGTGTCCCTAATACAAATAATAAACAAGGATAAAGACTTTCTGGAAGAGGGCGCCCCTAATACAAATAATAATTAAGGATAAAGACTTTCTGGAAGAGGGTGCTCCCTCTTTCGCTCAAGCCCGTCGAAGACGCCGGTCTTGCGCTATCACCCCTTGTTGTCCACCAGTTGCAAAGGCAGGTAATTTAATCACATTTTCAACCGCCCTCTGCGGCCGCACTGACGAACTGTAGGTAGATTAAAATGGATTATAGCCTCCCGGAATTAGAAAGTAAGACCGGTGATTATAACAGTACATTTTTCCTAAGCTCTTGTATGTTTTAAAAGGACACCAGTCTTGTGTTATCCGAAGATATCCTTTTAAGGACTCAGCGAAAACGCTCCATTGTAGCTTTTAACTTCTTACTCTTAACTCTTAACTTGCGAGCTTACAACTTTGCGAGCTTACAACTTGCGAGCTTACAACATGCGAGCTTACAACTTGCGACTTTTATGGGTAGGTGATTGGTATTGAAGTCTTTTCGGTCATACTTCCACGGACATCCCGTAGAACCACCTTGAAATAGAACTCTTGATTGTACCCCAGGCTTTGCGGGTTAAAGGTTCTGCTTAAATAACCAAGATCAGGTGTAAAATTCTTTGCAGGTTCAAAGCCGTCAGTAATTGTGTCGGTCAATTCTGAAAGATTCAAACCCGATATCATCAGAACACTTGTCAGACTGTCATCTTTGGTATCAAGACCTTGCCACCTGATCGTAAATGAAGTCGGGGTTGAAAGATCATACCTGTAACTGATTTTGAAAGTATCAGGCGGTGGAGCATCTATATAAGCATAAAATGTGAATACATTGGATGTCAACATATCATCGTCAATGCCCCTGACAATAAATTTTGTAGCTGTATTCAGGGTAAGGATAACAGGCAATCTGGGAATATCGGTGCTGTCATCGATTCCATCCCCAAAGGAATCCCAGTAAAACTTCTTAATCACTCCATTTGTGTCTGTAGTATCGACTACAACGGTTGGTTTTGTGCCAGTATAGACGTAAAACATGGTATCGGCTTTCCACTGGATCGGCAAACCGTAACTTACGTTACCCCCAATAAGTGGCCTTCCAAGGCGCACAAAAACCGAGCATGTCTTTACAACCGATATTACCGAATCTTCATCCATCACTTTCACATTATAGACAGCAAATTTTCCCCCGGAAAGTGTGTCCCATGAATGATTAAAAGTGTCAAATGAGGAATGCGACCTGGAACTGTTTCCGGACAAGCTGTCATCCCATACCCCATCGATGTCCCAGTCAACCCAGCGTTTGATAATGTAACCATTAGGATCTGATGAGTGAATTCTAAAGATGCTGGAATCAACTACCCAGATCTCCTGAGGTTCAAGTGAATCGACAGATGGAGCTCCTGAACTTACTGTGATAGACAAAGTGGAATCCTTTGTGAGCCCTCTGGTATCTTTGATCTTTATGAGCAGCTTTTTTGATCCGCTGTCGGCCCGTGAGTAGACAATATTGCGAAAAACGGCGCTGTCAGATGTCGCTTTTACTTTATGCTCAAAAACAGTGTCATTGTCTGAAGAGAGATAAACGCTGTCGATAAATCCGTCGGGATCAGATCCTTTGACTGTAAAGTTGATGCTGTCTCTGATGAAGATCTCTGATAAAGGTTTGCTTATTCGAATAGATTCAAATGATGGTAATCCCAGTTTCACATAGATGCTGATTGTAATAGTATCCGAAGAGAGTGAGTCGTCATCAATCACAAAAGCCTTTACTTCCTTGAGCCCTTCGGATAAATAGGAGTGACTGAACAGGTTGTTGTTCATGAATTCAAAAGCTTGACCGCTTTCCCATGATACCGCATATCTGGAAATCGTACCGTTTGAATCGATTCCGGTAAGCTGGTATTGAACCGTATCCCTGTACCAGACCGAATCGGGGAACTGGTGACTGATAGAAGGCTTTCCTGAGAGTACATAGACCGAATCGGTGAGAGTATCGGAGATATACCCGTCATTATCTGACACATACACCCGCAATCCCTTCCACCCTGTACTCCTGAAACTGTGATTTATGACAGAGTCTGGTGATTGATTAAACGGCCCCGATTCCCATTGTATAAAGTAGTTGGAAATTGTCCCATTGACATCGAAAGCCTTGATGTTATATGTCGTATCATCGTAGATCCAGCATGTATCCGGTTTTATAGATACTACGATCGGATATCCTGATGAAACAGTCAGAGAATCATCGGCAGAAACGTATTCTGACTTCTGCCCGTCTTCATCAATCGCAGCAGCTCTAAACAGATACTTTCCGGGTTCGGAAATGTTCAGTCTGAAAACGGTATCTACAAAGGAGCCTTCCTTTACAGAAAATATCGAATCCTGTCCATCATTGATTCCGATTGCGATCTGCTTTACAACACCATTGGAATCCACTGCCCTGACACTGACTTCGACAGAGTTTTTGACATAAATAATTTCCGAAGAGAAGCTGATTTCCTGAATGTGCGGGATTCCGGAAGAAACCCTGATTGTCAATTCCGCCGGAATAAGGGCTGTATCACCATTTTCGCTGATACATTGGACTCTGATATGGCTTAAACCCTCAGAGCTGAAAACTGTATCAAATATATCCAGACCGGTTGTTTTGTCCCAGTTCCCATCATTATCAAAATCCCAGAGGAATTTTGCTACCCGCTCTGAGCCATCACCGACTGACGCAGGAACCGGGATCTTAACTGTATCGTTAATATACACAGACGTGTCGATTAGCGGGCGGATAAAATACGGCCCATCAGGTGCAATATCGGCATAAATTGATGCAGTATCTGATGTAAACCCATCATTGTCGACAGCCCAGGCCTGGATTACTTTTCTGCCGGGAGTAAGAAATCGAACGGTCCATACATTCTGGCCGCCAGTGCTCTGCGGCAAATCTGTATCGGAGGTTTTATAGAAAATTTCTGCAATACTCCCGCTGTCATTACTGTCAGAGACTCGAATTGAAAGTTGATTGTTCCGGTTTATCCTGGAAACAATATCTTCGGTTATAAATGTACAGGTGGGACGGAATTCTCTGATTGTAATGAATTTCTGAAGAGAGTATGTGGTGTCATTTCCCACTGAGGCTGAAACAGTAATTGTAAAGGGAGGCTGTGAATCGGCAAAAAACAGCTCGAGGCTGTTTTTGCCGGTACTGGTTCTGATAGAATCCCAGATGCTGTCGGGCTTTACACTCCAGAAACAGGAGAACTCTGGACTGTTAAGAAGTGTGTTGTCGTGAAATACCGAGACCTCCCACTTCGCCCACTTCCGGGCACGGATTGTATCAGGGAACAGTCCTGCGACAGCCCGTAAATCGTAAGTGAAGCTGGAAACATTCACATACAGTGTGTCAGGCTCACTTGTCACCCCGAACCTGTTAGATCCCCTGACTATTACTGTGTCCGGTCCGGGTTGGGTAAAGGTGACTGAAAGCGGTCCGGAAGTAGCGGTGCTCAGATTCAGTTTTTTTACCACCCATAACAATGAATCACAGTTAGATTTCTGAACGGCCAATGTGTATTGCTGTCCCGAGGGTACCTGCAGTGTTTTTTGAGGAAATGAAACCAGGGGAGGGGCAGGGGTAAAGAAAATATCCGCGGTATCTGTACTGATTGAGTTGCCCAGAGAATCTCTGACAATAGCATAAATCGCGAAGTGCCCTGCCGTATCGCTGATAAAGTCAAGTGTGCGACTGTTTTTTTGCTGTACTATTGGTCTGCCATCTGCATACCAATCAACTGTCAATGAATCTTTTAATGCAGCCGGAATACTGATCCGCACAGAATTCCCGGCGATCGCTTCTGCATCGCGGCTCAGCCTGAACTGATTTTTGACGATGACATCAAGAATAGATGTGTCCTGGCGAAGGTTCGGCCTGATTCCGGTAATCATAATCGATCCATCGAAAGGCGCTGTAAAGATAACTCTAAATTGTGGATCATTTGCTGCTGCGTTGAGAGAAGAGATATCAAAAAGCCCATCAGGCCTGGTCTCGATACGGAAAGAGGCGAAAGTGTCTTTGCCTGTAGTGTAACAGGAAAGGGTATATGGGGTGAGGACATGAAAGGTATCCCGGGGTGGGGCCCATCGGGTTGTAAAGGAGTAATCACCCTCATAGTTGCTTAAGAGCGGCGATTCCACCCTCTGGCAAATCGTGAAGAGAGAAAGCAGGACAGAACAGATTATCAGTATCGATTTTCTTGACCCGGACATTACCGACTGACCCCCTGCGCTGATTTCTTTTTTGAGAGGATCTTGAAGATTACCGCGGGGGTTAAAGTTATTCCTGCACCGATAAAGAGACCTCGTGAAACGTTGTAGCATGATGTGGCTCTGTTGCTGTAACCCTGGGCCTCATCATGGGTAGAGCTGGTTTTTACTTTCTGGTCGATAAAGTAGCCGGCAGAGGTGAGAATCAGCCCGGCTACAGCTAATCCCGCAGTTTCGCCAAAAAACCAGTTTGAGGCTACTCTGTACCCCCTTTGCTCCATCTTTCTCACCCATGGTTTAGGGCAATTGAGTGAAAATGGAGTATCCGGACTGACCTGGACAGAAAAATCGGAATAATTTACAGAAACATTTCCTGTGTTTGAAAAGGTAACATTTTCGATCAACAGTGAATCGCAGGTTCCGTCAGAACTAATGCCGGTTTCTGAACCTGAGATTATGACATCCTTAAAGATCAATTTTCCTGATTTTGCTACTTTGATTCCTTTCCAGGAGACCCTTTCAGTTCTGGGAGCGATGTACATCTCACTTTTATCGATAATTGAAAGAAGAGCAGGGGATTGGTCCGTGCCGCTTATTTTTACCGTACCCTCAACAAGCATCAGACCTTCAGGTTCGAAATAAATTTTTACGCCTTCCGGAACTGCCAGGACAGTGCCTTGAGGAACAATTGTTTTACTCAGCGCGACCCAGGTCTGGCTTTTGAGGTTTGATAATGAGCGGAGAGTGTCAGGGAGAACCGAGAAGAGCTTTTGATCATAATGCTGCATGATCAGGGCTTTGCGGTCAATGAGGTCTGGTGATAAGCCCTGCCAGATCTGGGTATCCTGCCCGTATGATTGAATAGAGAGATGTAGTAGAACCGGTAAGGTCAGGTAAATGAATCCGGGGAGATCAAATTTCATAGCCAGTTATAAGCTTCTCAGATCCAGTGCAT
>CAYLVN010000058.1:0-11924 GCA_964387115.1 uncultured Fibrobacter sp. | reverse complement strand
GACTTAACTCGTTAAATGCCTTCTTCGGAAGTCACTGAGTCACCTCAGGGGTGAAGGAATCACTCCAGAAAAAAGGTTACTAAATTAAAAAGGTCACACTGGTGCAAAAACCAGTGTGACCTTTGATTACTCCATTCGAGACTGGTACCCTTTAATTTATAAAAGGTACGTCTGATTCATTATTTGGAGATGATAACCTGTTCTGTAAAGTTAAGGTTTTCTCCCTGAATTCTAATAATGTAAACACCTTTGTTCTTCAGCTTGTTTCCAGACAGACTGATGCTGTTTCCATTGTCGAACTGTGTAGACACTCTGTTGATTAAAGTTCTGCCGTCAATTCCATACAGACTTACTGTCACTGGTGAATTCATGTTTGCTGATGAGCTGATGAGAACACTTCTGTCGGCTCCGGTTTTAACTGAAAATGTAGCTGCACTTTTATACAGTGAGCTTTGAGGATCTACCGAAACAGGCGGTGGCGGCTGCAGTCTGATCATTGCTACGCTTTTTGAAGGCAGTGTAACAGAGAGCTGCTTTCCATTAAGGTTGTATTTGTTTGAATCAAGAGGTTTGATAAATATCTGTTCAGCCTGGTTGTATTCATTGGCTGAAGCGATAGTGGGTCCGGTGATGACCTCGGCACTCTTGACAGTATAGGATGCAATATTGCTGTTCAAAGAAACAGTTACCGACTTTTCGGCATCCTTGTCGACATTGGAGAAGCTGATGCTGACAACGTCCTCGCTGTCTACAGAGGCAAAAGATGTAACCGCCTGCAGATTTTTACCAGATCTACTAATTTTTTCAAAATTGGATGTTGCGATGGGCACTACCTTGGCGTTGTTGAGATGATGCGGCTTGAACATCTTAAAAACGTAGAATGTCGGAGTCTTTACCATTTTCTGTTGCTGGTTGATATTCATGAGTGAATGAATGACATTGACCGCCTGAGCCAGACCAGCAACCTCAACACGGCTGGAATGCTGCATAAACAGATGGAGATGCTCTGATGCGGATAGTGCGTCCATAAGCGTAGCCTTCTGCTCCCATCCATCACCAACATCTTTAAGCCAGTCACCCCATTCATCGAATATCAGCTTTACGGTATTCTGTGGATCTTTCTGATTAAGGGTGTTTACCATCCTGCGCAAATTAGGACCAATCTGACCATCATAGGCGCGATGGACAATATCCCAGTATTGGTTGTCCGGCGGGTTTACGCTTTCGTAAGAGTCCGGGAAATAGAGGTACTCATGTATCTCAAACCCGTCGACTCTCCCGCTATGGGTATTAAAAAAAGAGTTCATCCAGTTATTGTCGCCGCCATAATTTATGCTTGCCGCTATCTTGATATTTTTTTGTTTAAAGTAATCTTTTAGCCTGTCATAGTTTGTAGTATAATCACCTTTATAAGCATCAACTGACTTATTTCCACCGCAACCCCACACTTCATTACCGACCTTGAACCATCTCAGTGGATATTTGAGACTGTCGACGACATATTGGCAGAAAGCCAGATTGCTTGCGGAGTTGTTGCCGTTCGGTCTACCTACAATTATAGCCTCGGCCCCTGTCAGTTTGCAAAATTCAATAAACCTGTCGACACCGATATCATCCAAAGGCCTTTTATTATTACCCCATTCATATCCGTTAGCCGCGCAGCCACCCGGCCATTCCGCCGCTGTAACACCGCATTCTTTAAAACCTTCTATTACATCGTTACGCATTCCATTGGTGTTTGGTATAGATGAATTTGTACCGACCCAGATTCCGCTGTTGTTGGTGCCTTTAAATTGTCTCCCCAATCTTTCCATCAATACACCATAGATTCCCGGGGGAATAACCTGGTTTGCGTCGTTGACATTAAATGTCACTGAGTTCTGACTGAACGAACTTATAGACATGACAGCTACAAGCAACGTAGCAGAACGTCTTGTTCTTTTGAGAATGCTCATACCTTCTCCTTTAAAAATGTAGTGATTTTAGGTAGTGCTTTATTTTCAACTTTTCTCAATTATAGTCAGTTCTTTCTGATACAATTCCTGGCTATACAATACAAATGCTTAATCTGCAAAGATCATTATTATAATATATTAATAAATGTGATAAATGCCACAATAATAATATAAAGATGTCTTTATTCAGTAATTGCCGTTTTAGGGCAAAGTATGAATAAAGTGTTCTAAAGTATGGAACACCTCTGCTTTCCAGTGTTTCTCATATCCTTTGCCTTCTTGAAAATGATGTAAAGAAACAATGGGTGCCGTTTCTGGAAATGAAATCATTTAAAGTATTATAGTATACCTTGGATAGCTTGACTCAGACGATCTATAATAAATAATATCACTGGCCCCGGAACCGGCTGTGAAAGTGTACCTACTGGTTTCCTTGAATGATATACACCCTGTTTGTTCTGGTCTGTTCTATTCCATCAAAACCCATTCTTTTTCCCATGAGGTCGATAACCGGGCTGTTTCTGGAAAATTCTCTGCTCCACTCGTGTCCATTTGGAGAACAGACAAGCTCAATTCGATAAGCAGACTTCTGGCTGGAAACTCTGGTTAATGACGGGGCAATCTTTTTTATCCGGGTACTTGCCAGATAACCGTAGATTACATCAAACCACTTAGTCGCCATTTTTTCCTCACCAACAGCATTTGGATGTATTCCATCGTACAGATCGGAAGAGTTGATTCCACTGTACTGGTCGACAAAAATGATCGGTGACGATTCACTGTTCAGCTCCTCAGCCAGTGACTTTATTCCATTGTTGATTTCGGTGATGCGCGGTGGTGTTCCCGATGCATTGCAGGGGATTAGATTGGCCATGAAAATAACCACTGACGGGTTATCGTTACGCAATTTTTCAACTACTTGTCTGAGCTCATTGAGAGTTGAGTTTATGCTCTGTCCCTGAATACAGTCATTTGTGCCCAGATGCATTAAAACCATGTCAGGGGTATATCGACTGAGCCAGTTGTTGATGTTATTAAGTATTTCATCTACTCGCCAGCCCCAGTGTCCTTCATGATCAGGATCAAAACGCTTCCCTTTATAGTCGGGCCGGTTGGGATTACCGGAGAAATTTGTATTCATTGTTCCAACAAAATCGAATGCGATATTGGCATCGATCAGTTTTTTCCATAACGGGTAGCGATAACTCTGATGGCTTCCATCTGCCTGAGTGATTGAGTTTCCGTATGGCGCAATTTTGATGACATCCTGCATTGTCTCTGAATGGACATCGAGAGATACCAGAAAAGAACACAAGGTGACAAGTAAAAATGAGCGTGATTTCATCTTTATCCTCCGTTAAACGCGGCTGTATGCTGTCAAATTGATATCTTGACGTTTAAATACTCAGATGATACGGTTTCATTGAAAGTTTCAGGGCTGTCCCGTCATACTTCAGGACCAGTGTCATCATCATAAATAAGGTAATTTATGCCGAAACTCAGGTGTAAAATTCCGGCATTGTTTTGAGGTTATTTGTCACCTGGGCACCGGGAGGGGAAAAAGAGTCTGTTTGCGACCGTTCTTACCTTGTTTTTACAAAGTTAACAACCGATAGATTTGTTCCCCGATGAATTTTTGCTGCGTAGAAACCAGGTGCAATGTTCCGGGTATTCCATTTTATTCTGTTTGCCCCGGCATTGAAGTGGTCATTAACCGGTGAGGCTATTACGCGGCCGGCTATATCACAGATGTCAATCCTTACCTGTGCGGGCTCTGACAGTGTAAACTCTAATGTTGTCTCAATACTTTTCGGGCCGACAAATCTTATTTTGAAATCTGTACTTTGAGGGATAGTCTGCTGCCTTTGTCCTCTGATTACCGGGACCAACAGGTCTGAAACTGAACAGTGCCAAATGCCATCAAACTCGGTACCGGCATAAAGCTGACTTCCTGCAGTAAAAAAACTGCAGATGGTTTTGTTTTCAAGGCACGAACCGGCCCCCTGCCAGGTTGAACCATAATCGTTTGTAAAATAGGTGTTTCCAAAGGTCGAAACGATAAGCGTGTTTTTGATAATTGCGAGATTCCCATAACCTATGCATGACAATCTTTCAAGTTTCGACCAGTTCACTCCGTTATCTGTAGAGCAGTATACTCCTTTTGATCGCAATGAAGCAAAAACAGTATCCCCGCAGGTTGCAAAGGATGTGATAAGCGATGCCGGAAAACCGGTAGTGTCTATCACGCTCCAGGTCTTTCCGTAGTCGGTAGAACGGAATGCGCCGGTATTGTGACCACCGGCAAATGCTATACTGTCGTGAGCGGTGATAGATAAAATACCGTTACCGGGGAATTCCTGATTGACCCAGGTCCAGACAGAATCATCAACACGGCATTGCTGAATACCACGAGTGTTTCCTGCAAGAATAAAACTGTCGTTTACAGCTATACAGAAGGTTGAATCGAATGCATCAGTCTTGCGCCATGTTTCGCCGTTGTCAACAGAGCTGAAAATCCCGCCGGCATCGGTTCCTGTAAAAAAAGAGCTGTTGCAACGGGCCAGGGCCGTGATTTTCAAATCTGGTTTAATGAAATCTGCTCTCTTCCATGTCTTGCAGCCATCGGTAGATATAAAAAGCCCGTGTTCGGTGCCGGCAAAAAGCTCGCAATTAGTAACGTACAAACATGAAATCGCCGGGCATAGCCCTTTACTGTTACCGGTCCAGACACTTTCGCTCACAGGTTTCAGAAACACGCCTTCGTATTCAGTTCCTACAATGATTTTTTCTCCACTCAACGCAAGTGAAAGGATATTTTTATCCATAGAAGCAGAATCTATTCTGGTCCAGTTTTCGCCTCTGTCGGTTGACTTGAATACACCTGGAATCTCACCGGGAGAGTAGGAGCTGGAACCGCAGTAGGCTGTGTTGCCTTCAGTAGCAAATGCCTTTATTCGTGTATTGTCTAAACCTTTAATTTCCTGAGTCCAGCTGGAGCCGTTGTCAGTGGACCGGAAAATCTTCCCGATACTGTCAGCGGCGAAATATACGCTGTCTCCCAGGTGCAGGGTAAAAATTCCAGAAGTATTTTCGATTTGCGGATTTTTCCAGGTCACTCCGCTATCGGTGGAAATGAACAGGCCGGTTCCTGCGCTGAGAAGTATAATTGAATCGCGCATGGCAATGGAATGCACCGGATTGCTGAAGCTTGAATCATTCACGGACCAGTTTGCACCGTTGTTATTGGAAATAAACAGTTTCCCGCTGCTCATCCCGGCAAACACCCTGCTGCCCATGGCAGTAATGCAGGTGATAAAATCATCAGGGTAAATTTCGGCAGCGTTCGCCCATGTGCATGAGTCACTGAGAGCGGTTCTGTAGATACCATTCCGGAGAGTGCCGGCAAAGATATATTCACCGTTTGTTGCCAGAGTCTCTAAACAATTATCATCGGGTAAATATGCATTTGCTGGTTTCCAGTTTGAGCCTGTATCGGATGAGATGTAGAGACCATTATCGGTTCCCGCAAGAATCCTGTTTTCGGCAGTTATTAATGTTTTTATGCTGCCGCCGTTTGGTCCGTTCATCTGCGACCATTGGGCATCGGTTTGAAATGCTATACAAATTAAAAAAATTAAAGCTGAAAAGGATAAGAAAAAGTTCCTGCTCATCTGAAACTTCCATTCAAAAAGGAATATGCAAATGGAAAAAGTGCATCTGCTTAATTGCAGATTGACACACTCATATTTAAGGAATATAAATTGAGCGATGCTGATGGATAAAATGGGATTGTTTTCGACTGCTTCCAGATCTTAGATTTCGATAAAGGACTTTCAAACCCAACCAGAAGAGGGACTCATGAGCGAAATCGTTGAAAAATACCTCAATCTTCTCTGGAATAACTTTCAATTTGATATCGATGTCTTCAGCCAGCCGTGGCTCTACTACTGGCTTCTGATCCCCGCAGTCGGCTATTTCGTTTTTTTCTTTATAAAATGGGCAGTGCTTACTACACCTGTCTGGCTGCCGATAGCACTTGCGCTTACGCCATTTAAGGGGAAGGGTCACAAATAATATTATGCTATTTGACATATGTACTCAGACAGTGCGGATTGCACTTGTCCCTTGTGCATAAAGAATCTCCAAATCTTATAGAGGAAATCGTTTCGTAAAGCATTTGACTGCACGTGAAGGACTTTTCAATCGCGCCGATGGAAGCAAGACTGTCTACATGGTTCCGGGACTTTGGTTTGTTGCTGAGATTTTCAGTTGATGGATTTTTCTGAGCCTCATTGTCGCGGGAGAGGTTCAGATTTAAGGAATCGTCATTTTCTATCAAACATTTCCTCGATTCAGTTTTCAAATCCAATGCTAATATTTTATGACCCCTTCACACCCTTAAAAAATAAAAATTTCCTCTCTTGCCTTGCCTCCCCAGTCCATACTATTTTAGCTAACAATGAAAAAAGTCGAACTGCTGATGGACAGTCATGGCCTTGACCTCGCGCTCACCCGAATCACCCACCAGATCCTTGAGCGCAACCATGATTTTTCCCGGTTCGGTGTAGTTGGAATGCAGACCAGAGGTGTTTTCCTCGCACAACGTATCACCCGTAAAATCAACGAGATAGAAAAACTCAGCCTGACTTCGGGGACCCTCGATGTCACCCTTTACCGGGATGACTACCGCATGGCTCTCAAACAGCCGGAAGTAAAGGTCACTGATATCCCGTTCGATATAAACGGCATGGATCTGGTTCTGGTCGATGATGTCCTCTATACAGGAAGAACCGTCAGGGCCGCGCTCGATGCCATGGTTGACTTTGGCAGACCGCAGACCATACAGCTTGCAGTTCTGGTTGACAGGGGTCACCGGGAGCTGCCAATAATGGCCGATTATATCGGAAAAGAGATCAATACTCTGCCCAGGCAGGAAGTCGCTTTGAAAGTGGCGGAGTTTGATGGTGAAGATTCACTGTGGTTAATGGAACTGGAGGAAGGTGACTGACCGATGGGACTGCATATCCAGCATCTGCTAGGGCTTGAGGGTGTTTCTGAGGAAGATATCACACTGATTTTAGACACTGCGGATTCCTTTCATGAAGTTTTGGAGAGAGAGATAAAAGTTGTCCCCACTCTCCGCGGAAAAACAATAGTAAACCTCTTCTACGAAAACAGCACCCGTACCAGAATCTCTTTTGAGCTGGCGGAAAAAAGACTCTCTGCAAGTCCCCTTAACTTTTCCGCATCGACAAGTTCAGTCAATAAAGGCGAGACCCTGCGCGATACGATCCGCAACATAGAAGCCATGAAAATCGATATGGTAGTGGTTCGTCACAGCGCTGCCGGTGTACCACATTTCCTTACACAATGCACAGGTGCTGTGATTGTCAATGCCGGGGACGGGTTGCATGAGCACCCCACACAGGCTCTTCTGGACATGATGACTATCAGGAGGAAACTGGGCAGGCTTGAGGGGCTGAAGGTCGCTATCATTGGAGATATTTTTCATAGCCGGGTCGCCCGTTCCAATGCATGGGGCATGAGCACAATGGGAATGGATGTGGTTCTCTGCGGCCCTCCCACGCTGCTTCCCCAGCACAGGGAGAGCATAGGGGTACCGGTAACCGACAATTTAGATGAGGCACTGGAGGGGGCGGATGTTGTGATGCTTCTGAGGCTTCAGCTTGAACGTCAATCAAGTGGTGCATTCCCTTCCATAAGAGAATACCGGGATCGCTACGGACTTGACATGGATAAACTCTCATCATTGCCTGAAAATGTCGTTATCATGCATCCGGGCCCTATAAACAGGGGCGTGGAACTCTCTTCCGATGTTGCCGACGGGCACAATTCAGTGATCCTGGAACAGGTGACAAACGGAGTGGCTGTACTGTATCTGCTGGGAGGCGGTGAAAATGCTTAAAAAATCAAACGGCGCGACCATTATCCCGCCCGACAATTCACGAATTCCAAATCCTTTACTTATAATTAACGGAAGAGTCATAGACCCGGCTAACGGAATAGACGAGGTCATGCATATTTCCATTCGTGAGGGGAAGATTTATTCTCTGCTCAACGGGATTCCGCCTCACTCTGCCGGAACATCCATAATCGATGCGTCAGGAAAATGGGTAGTACCGGGACTGATGGATATGCATGTTCATCTGAGGGAACCCGGACGTGAGGACAAGGAAACTATTGCTACCGGTACCCAGGCTGCTGCGGCCGGCGGATTTACAGCAATTGCATGCATGCCCAACACTACACCTGCACTGGATGAAGAATCAAAGATAAGATACGTTATCCAGCGTGCGGAGTGTTGTCCCTGCAGGATCTATCCTGTAGGGGCGATTACCAGGGGACTTGAAGGCGAAGAGCTTGCCCCGATCGGCGAGATGGTAAAGGCCGGTGCAAGGGGAGTTACCGATGACGGCAAGTCGGTGGCAAAATCAAACCTGATGCGCAATGCACTGAACTATTCCAAATCGTTCAATATACCTGTGATGTGCCACTGTGAAGACATGGCACTCAGCCAGAAAGGGCATATGAACGAGGGCGTGGTCTCTACCCGCCTGGGAGTGAGGGGAATACCTACCATCTCAGAGGAAATAATCGTCGGAAGGGACATTCTTCTTGCTGAATATACCGGTGCCCGGATCCATATAATGCATGTGTCCACTGCTGGTTCGGTAAGGCTGATCCGTGAGGCAAAGAAACGGGGTGTGAGAGTAAGTGCTGAGACTTGTCCTCATTATATCGCATTGACTGATGAAGATGTCGGGCTGTACTCTACAAATAAGAAAATGAACCCACCTCTCCGTACTGCAACTGACCGTGATGCAGTGATAGAGGGACTGGTCGATGGTACTATCGATGTAATCTCAAGTGATCATGCCCCGCATGTGCCTGAGGAAAAAGATGTGGAATTTGATGCAGCCGCTTTTGGTGTTATCGGGCTGGAGACCTCTGTGGGAGTAGTGATGAGCACTCTGGTTGAAAAAGGGATTTTAACACCGACACAGATGGTGGAAAAGATGAGTTATGTTCCAAACAGAATTCTGGGTGTTTCGGGTGGAACTCTCTCTGAGGGAGCCGTGGCTGACATTACGGTAATAGATCCGGATTCGCAGTGGACTGTGGATCCGCACTTCTTCTTTTCAAAATCGCGTAATACCGCTTTTGAGGGTTTCTCATTGCGGGGGTACGCGAGCTGTACGATTCTGGGCGGCCGGATTGTATATCAGAGGGCTTGAGAGCCCTCTACCTTTTTATTCCCAGTTTCACCTGCTCTACAAAAATATTCCCGTCCATGTCTTTACATCTTACAATTGCCAGGTAAGTACCTGTTCCAACATTTCTTCCGTTCTGGTTTTTCCCGTCCCATATAAATCCGTAGTTGTTCGATGCAGTTGCTTTCTTGAGCCTGACATCACCGGTCATCAGGTTGCCGACCGCATCATAGATGACAGCCATGCCGTAGGAGCCGTCTGTCTGCTGCACCAGTGGCTTTATTGAATAGACAGCCACAAGCATTCCACTTCGGCTCGTCCCGATTACATTCGCAAAGTGTTCCCGGATCCGGGGTGGAAGCGATTCAAGAGAGCCTCGGGTGAGGGGATTTGGATAAACGGATATTTTTATGCTGTTTATTCCCGCAATCTCAACCGGGACCATCCTTGAAACTGAGGCTCCAGGCGGCAGATTGCCCCTGGAATCGGAACTTCCGGTGACAAACTGCATTTTGTCTTTATAGGGAGTGATTTCAAAACTGGCGTTTGATTGATCAGACAGGATTATTCTGAGCTGATCTGTATAATCAATCTCTCTTTCGAAAACAAAGCGGGATCTCTGAAGTACCCGTGAATCGGGGCTGGTCTCATCGGTAAAAAGATAAAAATTGAAAGCGGATTGCGGAGATATAGAGGCAAGGTCATCTCTTTTCACCGGTTCACTGAGAGTTATAAAAAGTGTATCGGAGTATCTCATACTGCTTGGATGCAGGATTGCTTTTTCCATAACCGGCCCTATTCCATCTTTCACTTTTACTCCGGAAATGTCAAGAAAACCTGATGCATCTTCAGAAAATAAAATTTTTACCGTCCCATTGAGAGTGACGGTCCAGTCTGTCTGCAGTCCCCAGGTTTCATCTTCCGTTACCTCAAGGTAAAAAACTGAATCGACAGTTCCTCCGGAACGTGTGGAGATGCCACTGACCTGAAGTACTTTACCGTCGTGGATGAGTGTCAGGGGAACTTCGTTTTCAAGTGTAACGGTGGCCGGGACATCAAAGCGGATTATGACTCTATCAATGAGCCCGTCTCCATCGGTGTCAGCCGTAACAGCATCATTGACTGCTGTGGTTTCACCGTTTACAGATGCCGTGTCTGGAATAAGAGTGCCTTCTGCGGCACTGACAGTCGTTGAACCGTTTCCTGAAAGCGACACTGTTCCTATTGAGGCATTCAGGGGTTGTCCGGATGCTCTGGCTATTGCAAGGTCCGCCGATGTCCAGGTGGTAAGGTTTTGATCTGAGGCGCGGACGAAGTTGTTGAAGCGGTCACGAACGATCGAATAGAGGGTAACAGAGGGGCTGGTGCTGCTGAGTCGTGCTGCCACCTGAGTGTAATTGTCATTAAGCATGTCTGACGGGACATCAGGGGCAGTAAGAATGTCAAGATGGTGCGGATCACCGGGCATGATGGCGATTTCGGCGGTTGCCATGATCAGGGAACCGGTTTTGGGGTCCACCACACTTGCTTCTAATGTAACAGTACGCCAGGCTTTTGTTCCGGTAAGAGATGTTGTGCCACCGGTGCTTCGGGAAATTGAGTCGCCTTCTTCCGGATTTACAATCTTCCACTGAACCCCGGGAAGAAGTTCTGTGAGAGAAATTCCCTTCTGGTCAAAAATTTCAGCGGAAACGTTTATTGTTTCTCCTGCGTGGAGTGTATCGGAAGAGACTGTGATCACGATTTTATTGGCAACCGAGAGAGTATGTGTCAGCGACCCGAACATGATTGCATCATAGGTGAGCTGCTGAGATGCCAGGCTGTTTTCCAGAAATGAGGGCTGAAATGAGAGCGCAACACCTCTTCTGATCAGGTTCTGGCCGGTGGTGTCCTGGATTGCCACAAGTACATTGAGCTCGTTTGCTCCCGGCTGAGCTTCTCCGTCCCAGTATCCCTGCTGATATCCAAGCATGGTGATCCAGTGAGGATAGAGGATATCGTAGCGGTCGGCATCCGCCTCACAGCGCCCTTCACCATAAGGGAGAAAGTTGATAAGAGTATCTTTGAGGATGGAATCGACGGTGTTGGAGATGATCCCGTTGACACCTGGATAGGCCAGAGTCCCGTTCTCAATTGTCTTGAGGCGATCATCGTTGGCGCGCAAAAGCCCGATCCACAGGGAATCGATATCTGTAGCATCACTCAGTGGTTCCGGCATGTTACTTACGCCGTCGAACCCGAAAGTTTTTGAGGACAGATTGGCCGCATCATCCCCGATAGAGACTATGCCGATTTTCAGGTCGATTGCCCTGGAAAAAATGGTGTCAAGGTCAGGACCGTTCCACCCCGTGCTCCACCCTGCATTTACATGCACGATTACATGAGGAATTGTGTCTTCACCCCATAACCCCCTTACATCCACCCATGTGGCAGGGCGGGATGTAGTGTTCCGGAGATCCTTAATATTGGGAACTCTTTCCGGATTGAGTGCCAGCTTGACAAAGTCAAGGGTCTTCTGCCCGACAGGCAGTGTTGATGAATCACACGATCTAACCCCGGTGGCATTGTTCCAGATGATCGCTATGCGGACAGTGTCCTCATAGTTTTGATGGACTCTGTATGGAGCTTCAGCCAGGCTGGTTTTGGCATCGAAAAACACAAAAAAAGACAAAAAAATACTAAATACAAGAAACTTTGAAATCATATAACTCCCTTCTCTTTAAGTATAAATCTATTT
>CAYLVN010000057.1:0-11957 GCA_964387115.1 uncultured Fibrobacter sp. | reverse complement strand
ACTCATAATGGTCAGGTCCTTTACAGGCTTGAAATCAGCCCCGCAGTCAAATGCCCAGACATACTCCGGTTTCAGAGATGAATTACTGACGAGCCTGAAATCTGAGACCGGAAAATCCGGCATGTATAGCTCAGTCGTGGATGGTGCCCTGAAAGCCCCGCCGCCTGACATCCTTAAGAAAAAGAGATCCCCGGCAGGGCCGGAAATACCCAGCTTGGGCGAAAACTCTCCCCCAAAAAGAGAGTGCAGATCATACCTTAACGCCGGAACAACCTTGATCCCTCTAAATACTGATATCTCATCCTGAAGGTAAAGACCGAAATTTCTGATTAACTTCTCTCTTCTCAGAAATGGCGGGATAATTTCCGATGTGTTTCTGTTGCGCATTGCGCCAAATTCGATATTATTCCAGAGGTGGTCAAAACCGATGATAAATGTATGAGTTTTGAAAGGTTTTAAGATACTCTGTCCCTCAATCTGCCAGTCATCCGACTTTCCGTTCCACAGACTTGGCACAAAGCCATCCTCTGAAGGGGCTTCGTTGAAATACTCACCATTTACCATTCTGTAAAAGCCGCCAATATGTAATTTCAGCCAGTCCGCCGGGGCATAATCCATCGAAGGGCCGATAAGGAATTTATCTCCTTTGGTAACAACATCTACCGGAGGTTGAGTGTTTTTTGTTTTACTGAAACCAAGATCGCTGTTAAAGTACCGTGCCTGAAGATTTGTACTGAGCTGCTCGGAAATCCTCAAGCCACTCTTTAAGAATAGCCTGTAATCCCGGTAATCATAGTTTTCCCTGCTTTTCAAATACTCATTATTTTTGCCTCTAGCCAGAGCACTGTCGCGCATGTAATAGTTACCAATCGAACGGTACCCCCCGCTCAAGAGGATATCAAACTTCTCATTCCCTCCGCTTAAAAGACCTGTCCCGTTCCAGTACGCCTCAGAAAAGGCATCATTCCAGAACTGCCGCCCGTAGGAGCGGTCATCCCGCATGTAGTTATGCGCGCTTGTAAACGGGAGGCTCGTTTCCGCTGACATTTGCACCTGCGGTTTCCCGTCGCCGGTCTGCGTTATTATGTTTATCACTCCGCCAAATGCGTTGGCTCCATAAAGTGACGAAAAGGGACCCCTGACGATTTCAACTCTTTTCACAGCTTCAAGTGGTATCTCATTAATAATAAGGAATGGCGTACCGGAAGCATTTGTCGGTATTCCGTCTACAAGTATGAGTGTCCTTGTAGCGGCAAGAGCTCCGGGTATGCCGCGCATGATAATATCCGAAGGGACTCCTTCACCCATCCCCACAGCCCTTTTCACCTGCACGCCTGCTGCATATTGAAGCAGATCATCGATACTTCTTGCAGAAGAGGCCTTTATATCATCCAGAGAGATCACAGTTACACTTACAGGTATTTCAGATGTTTTACGGGCAGTCTTTGTGGCTGTTATTACCATTTTATCAAGTTCCGCGACCGTTGAGTCGGGATTGGCATTTTCCACTTGAGCTGAAAGCACAACCGTAGATATGGTCAGCACGATCAGGAGAGTATTTTGTTTTCTCATCTTAAGTCCTGTTTTAAAAGTAACCGCCGCGGAGGTGAAATACAGATATTGTTAACATCCCCGGAGCTTTCAATATTTCAATATAATTGGAACAACAAAAGAATCGTTCATTAATCCTGAAAATAGCAGCTCAATGAGGTAAAAAATCGCAATCTGTTGTGCGCAAAGGCTTTCAGGCATCTTTATCTTATCACTTTGCCGACAAGACCTGCAATGCCTTCAAGTCTTCTCATCTCAACATCTTACGTTTTTTTCTCTGCCCGACTACGACTTTTTGGTTAATATTAGAAATGGTAATCCGTAGTATGGGTGTCTATGAGAAACTATCTCATTTTTAAATAAACTTGACCTGTTATCTGGCATTTTGCTATTTTATCGCATTCTGGATCCATGAGATTTAAAGCTGAAGGAACTGTGAAATGAAAGAAAAAATTCATCCCAAGTACGAAAAAGCGGTATTTACCTGCTCATGTGGCAATACTATTGAAACCCGTGCTACTATTGAAAGCAGGCATATCGACATCTGCAACAACTGCCATCCATTCTACAGCGGAAAACAGAAGCTGATCGACAGTGCCGGAAGAGTGGAAAGGTTCCGTAAACGTTATCAGAAGAATTCTCAGGAATCGTAGTTACCTGCAGTAAATATACAGGACAGAAGTGGTCAATAAGGCCCTTCTGTCCTTTTTTTATTTTTCAAGAGAGGGCATTATGAGAAAACTCCTATTCTCCAGGGTTCTTCTTTTTCCACTAAACCTCATATTTGCGGCCCGCAAAAACACAGTTGGCGGCCAGGCAATAATTGAAGGCGTTATGATGAGGGGAAAGAACATGGTGTCATGGGCTGTCAGAAAGAGCCCTTCAGAGGTTATGGTTGAACAAATGCCCTTCACCTCTGTATGTAAAAAGCACAAAATTCTTTCACTCCCGGTAATCAGAGGTGCAATAAATCTTTTCGAGTCGCTTTCGCTTGGCTACAAGGCCCTTTCCCGCTCTGCAGAGATCGTGGAACAGTACGAACAGAATGATAAAGCGGGTAAAAAGAAAAATCCAGCCATGGAAAAGTTCTACTCCTTCATCAGTTTCGCCGCAGCGATGCTCATTAGCGTCGGGATCTTCATGTATGGCCCGATGTGGATCATCTCCCAGTTTATTCCCCGGGAATCCGCATTTGTTTTCAATTCTCTTGCCGGTGTTCTCAGAATCGTACTCTTTATAGGGTACCTGATACTTATCAGTATGTGGAAAGAGATGAGGAGAGTATTTGAGTACCATGGTGCCGAGCACAAGGCAATATTTACTTTTGAAGATGGCAAGGAACTGAACTACGAAAACATGCATCCATATACAACTGTTCACCCCAGATGCGGCACAAGCTTTATCCTGCTTGTAGGTATCGTATGCATTTTTCTTTTCTCAATAGTAGATGCTCTATATATCTCAATTTTCGGTCCCTTCCCTAACGTGCTGGCACGTCTGCTTGTACACCTTTCTCTGGTTCCTCTTGTAGGAGGAACGTCTTATGAGGTATTGAAACTTTCTGACAAATACAAAGAAGTTCCCCTGGTCGGGCTATTGATCAAGCCGGGCCTGTGGCTTCAGAAGATCACAACGAAAAATCCCGATGAGCACCAACTCGAAGTGGCATCTCTTGCCCTGAAAGCAGTTATATGATCAAGGAAAAAGTTCTTAGTGTCCTGGAACATCACAAAGAGCTTGAAACTCAGCTCTCATCTAAGGATGTTGCCTCTGATCCATCAAAGATGGAGAAACTTGGCAAAGAATACAATGCCATCAATAAGAACCTTTCTGTCTACAAAAAATATCTTGAAGTCCTGAATTCTATAAACGAAGCGGAACAAATTATCGGGAGCGAATCAGACACCGAGCTTGTAGAATTAGCACAGGAGGACCTGAAAGGAAATCAGGAACTTTTGCCGGCCCTGGAAGATAAGGTAAAGTTTCTTCTTGTCCCACGTGACCCTAAAGACATGAAAAACGCTGTTGTGGAAATACGGGCAGGCACCGGCGGCACAGAAGCCGGAATCTTCGCGGCTGACCTGTACCGTATGTATACCCACTTTTTAGAGCGAAAAGGATGGAGCCTTGAAATACTCAGCTCAAGCTTCGGGGACCTTGGTGCCATAAAGGAAATAATCTTCATTGCCAAAGGGGAAAATGCTTACGGGACATTAAAATATGAAAGCGGTGTGCACCGGGTTCAGCGGGTACCCCAGACAGAAGCCCAGGGCCGAATCCACACCTCTGCAGCATCGGTTGCCGTGTTCCCGGAAGCAGATGAGTTTGAAATCGAAATAGATCCAAATGATCTTAGAATAGACCTCTACTGTTCAAGCGGCCCTGGCGGTCAATCAGTAAATACGACCTATTCGGCTGTCCGTATCGTTCATGTACCAACCGGAATCACTGTCACTTGTCAGGATGAAAAATCCCAGCACAAAAATAAAGCAAAAGCACTCAAAGTGCTCCAGACAAGGCTTTACGAACAAAAGCTTGCGGAAATTGAAGCAAAGGAAACAGTAGCAAGGAAAAGCATGGTGAGCACCGGAGACCGCAGTGCGAAGATTCGCACATATAACTTCCCGCAGAACCGGATCACCGATCACCGGATCAACCTTACTCTTTACAATCTGGATAAGGCTGTTGACGGGGATATAGATGAGCTTATAGATGCACTGTACACGGCTGATCTGGAGGAAAAGGTACAGCAGAGTTCGCTGTAACCTGAATTTTGCATCCGTTAAATTGTTGAAGTACATCTATACCTTGCAGCCGGTGTAGCACAGAACTCTCCAGCAGTAATCTATGATGATCAAAAATACACCTGCAGAGATTACCTCTGACCAGAAACTATTTTCTCCTGATCATGACAACCGGTCAGGCACTCCAGTTTCTTAAAAATAAACTCACTCCCCTTCTGGGAGATCTGGCACTTCCACAATCTGAACAGATTCTCCAGTTTATATTGAGCTGTTCCAGATCTGAGCTGTATCTAAACCTCTCCACAGAACTTGATAAATCATTAATCCCGCAGATGTCCGCTATTCTGGAGCGATCACTCTCAGGGGAACCACTACCCTACATAACAGGTAAAGCCTTCTTCTACTCGCGTGAATTCGCTGTTACTCCCGATGTGCTTATCCCCAGGCCTGACACAGAAACACTTATCGAGGCTGTGCTGGCAAATCAGAAACAGAAACAGTGCCTGTTCGCCGATATCGGCACCGGTTCAGGAATCCTTTCCTGTATTCTCACAGAGCATAACACCGGGTGGAAGGCTATTGCAGTGGATATCTCGTTCAGTGCCTTAAAAGTAGCCAGGAGTAACTGCCGCTCAGGAATCTATTTTATTTGTGCTGATCTTCTGAGCTCTTTTAAAGCGATGCCAGTACTTGACTTTATTGTGAGTAATCCGCCTTACATTTCCGCAGATGAAATGAAGGTGCTTGATAGTTCTGTGAGCGACTTTGAACCGCACAGAGCCCTTTATGGTGGAAGGGATGGGCTGGATTTTTACAGAAAGCTTGCCCTGGGTTCCAGCGCCTTTTTAAAAAGTGAAGGACGAATTTACTGCGAAATAGGATATAATCAGGAGTTGCAGGTCAGAGAGATTTTTAAAGATTCCGGATGGTCTGACATTTCAGTTATAAAAGACCTGAGTGGTAATTTCAGGGTTATAATGGCAACAAGACCGCAAAAAATATGAAAAATGCAAAATGCCCTTCTCCATTGCCCTCCTGGGTAAACAGATCCGGAATTCCGGGTGTCCTGAGTATTGCCTACTCTTTTTTTGTCAATCAGCGCAACCGTTTTTTTGCTGATAACCCTTCTCTAATTTACCGAGCAGAAAGAAAAGTCATAAGCATCGGAGGTGTCAGAGCCGGAGGAACCGGTAAAACTCCACTTACTTTGCATATTGCTGAATACCTTCAATCAAAAGCCCTCCCTGTTGCTCTGTTGTCGAGGGGGTATGGAAGAAAAAACAGGCAGGACCGCATATTTAAACCTGAAGAAACTGCACGGTGGGAGGATGCCGGCGATGAGCCGTCAATGTTTCACTCCCAGATTCCCCAGTCTTGGGTTGGCATCTCCCCAAATCGCTCAAGAAGCGCTCATATACTGAGCCAGATTACCCCTCCTGAGACGGTGTTTGTTCTTGATGATGGTTTTCAGCACAGAAGACTTTTCCGTGATCTTGACCTGGTGTGCGTCGATAATTCGGTTCTGGATGATAGAGTTATCCCCAGAGGTTATCTCAGGGAGCCACAGCACTCGCTTATAAGAGCTGATGCGATAATCATTATTGGAGAATACGAGTCGATTACAGAGAGCCAGCGGGTAAAAAAAGAGCTGGGAAAAATGTTCCCGGATATTCCCTGCTTTGTTCTCTTTCAGGAGGCAGACTGCTGGGTAAATTTCAGCACTGGCCAAAGTGCATCCAAACTCCCGTTTTCCTCTCCTTTAGCATTCTGCGGCATAGCCAGGCCGGAGCGTTTTTTTAATCTGTTGAAGAAGCTGGGCATTAAAGCAGGCAAAGAGCTAACATTTTCAGATCATCATGTATATAATGAAGCTGATTTCGGTTCTATCCACGAATTATATTCTCAAGGAATGGTAACAACTGAAAAAGATGCTTACCGTTTGTTCAATTCTGGAGTTGTAATTTATCCAGATTTTTGGTATCTTAAGATAAGACTGAAATTTAGCGATTCTGATTCGCAATGTGCCTTTAACCGATTAATAGACAGTGTGATATCAAATACTTAGAAGGAGGAAGTTCATGAGAGTCGTTGCGCTTGGGGTTTTGACATTTTTCACTGTACTCTGTTTCAGTAGTGCCATTTCTGCAGGCGAAAAGCAGTATGTAGATATCAAAAAGCCTTTCGCAAACATCTACAAAGAACTTGATCCCAAATCGGAAATTATCGAGCAGGCAAAAAAAGGCGACCATCTCGAGCTGGTTTTCGAAGGTACATCATGGTATCATGTAAAAGTTAAAGAGAACACTTTTGGATGGGTGGAGAAAAAGGCCGGTGAAGTAGTAGATAATCCCGGATCTGTATCGGTATTTTCTATCATTCTTGTTCTGATTCTGGTCGGTGGAACTGTCGGTGGAGTATCCTATTACATCAAGAAAAACAAGGTAGCGGAGGCCTGAGTCTTTCGCTAAGACTCTTATGAAATTTACATTTGTGCATAGACTCCTGATTATTCTTCTACTGTTTTCATTTACTGATGCACAGGAGAAACTGGTAGAGGTAATTGATGCCTATACCAACATTTACATTGCACCTACACCCAATTCAAAACTGCTGGGCGTCGTTCATCAGGGTAAAAAATGCACGGTTATAAGTGATATCAATGATTGGTACCGGGTAAAATATGAAGGTGTCACCGGATGGCTGCGTAAATCATCTGTAAAGATTTATGTTCAATCTGCACCACCACCTGAACCAAAACCGCAACAGGCACAAAAAGTTTCACCTACTCCGGATACTCCTGTTTTTAAAGCTGATATTGCTCAGGCCACCTCCGAAAGCACAGTTAAAACAGATGCCGTACCCTATGATACAGATGATACATATGATAAAGCTCTGCCCAAACAGGTTCCACCCACATCTTCGTATGTAAGCCGCAAAGAGCAGAAAAAAACTGAGCAGAAACCAGTTATTCCTGAAAAGAGTGAATCCCGCATCAAAAACTGGTTCACACAGCAGAATTTTCTCCAGACTTCTCCTGTTGATCAGCAGGTTGAAGAGAATGACAGGTACTTTCATGTGACCTATTCCATGGCCAAGATTCTCCTTTACCTCAGCCCGGACGCACCGCTTCTGGGTATGGCAAAGAAGGGGGAGAATCTGGTTCTTATCGGCGAAGGAGATTCATGGTGCAAGGTTGCATATAAGGATACCACTGGATGGATAGAGCGCAAATATGGCAATATCATCGACGCTCCGGAATCGATACTTACTCTTAACATCAAGAACATCGGGATTTCACTTGCGGCTGTAGCTCTGGTTTTTCTTCTCATATTCCTGATCGTTACCATCATAAGAAAGAAAAGAAGAATAGCACCGGACAGCGAAAAAAGCCTCACATTTAAGAAGAACGTCTTTATTCTGGCCAAGAATCAGAAATCAGTGCAATCATCCCTTACAGATACTTCCACAACCCTTGAAAAATGTTTTTTAGAAGCAGGTTTTAAACTGACTGTAATAAAAGATTTCCCTTCATTACGAAATTCTCTGACACAGCTTATTCCCGATCTGGTCGTGGCTGATGCCCAGTTTGACCGGAGTGTACTGCCGACTATTGAGAGGCTCTTTTCTCAGATTCCAGGATCCGACAAGATCCTTTTTATCGTTTACAACACCATTGATCCTTCTACTATGCAACCCAGCCGCGTTCTTCCATCAATGGTTTATCTTGGATCCTCTTTTACTGACAGAGACATCTTCAAACTGGTCACCCCGCATCTGCTGGCGGTCAACTCACAAAGTATTCAAAAAAGCATTCAATCTTCCGCTCTGGAAGGAAATATTGCCGACGGCAACCTGATTGAAGTGCTTCAATATATTGAAATCGGCAGCAAAACAGGGTGTATTCTCATTGAAGCAGAGAAACCTTTGGCCCTTATCTACTTCAACAATGGGCGTATAATCTTTGCCGCTACATCAAACGGTATCATGGGAAGGGACGCAATCTACTCGGTCCTGAACCTCAAAGAGGGCACCTTCCGTTTTCTGGTCGACAGAAAACCCAAATGCAGCAATGTGAACCTCTCTACCCTTGAAGTGCTGATGGAATGGACGAAGGCGGTAGATGAAGCTACTGGGCATTGATTATGGCCGGCGCAGAATCGGTGTCGCCGTAACAGACAGCTCCGGGCAGCATATTCGAGGCTTGACCACTATCGATAGAAAAAAACACCCAGATCCGCTGATTCCCCTCATTTCCATCATCTCACAGGAAAATCCCGACATTCTTATTCTGGGCCTGCCCCTTGACATCAATGATGCAGAAACGGTAATGTCAAAAGAGGTAAGGTCTTTTGCTCAAAATCTCAGGGAGAGATCCGGTTTGCCGATTGACTTTGCAGACGAGAGCTATTCATCCAGAAGAGCATCCTCTTTGATGATGTTCAGGAAGAAAAAGGAGCGGCGTGACAAAGCGGCAATTGACCGCCTTGCCGCCTGTCTCATTCTGGAAGTATATCGTGAGGATCATGCGTGAGATATTTAAGATTTTTACTTCTACTCAGCCTCATCTCTCTTCTGGCTGCTATAACATGTCAACCTCTTGCACCTCCCCCGCCTGAGCTGGGGAAGCCATCCATCACCGGTATTGAACTGACATACACCAAAGATGCTCTCGGGGAATACATTGAAGCCGCCAAAATCTCCTGGATTCCCCCTGAAATTGATTCACTCTCCGTATCTTACTATTCGCTGGTCAGAAAGCTCCCTGGAGATTCGATATTCGATGTCTTTCCCATGTCACAGTTTATACCTGCTGATACGCTGATCTTTGAAGATCCTCTGGAGGCACAGGTTTTTCCGAAAGGCAATGTGAATTCTGTTTATTATAAAGTATATGCAGTTGATGATCTGGGAAGACAGGGACAGTTCTCGGATGTTTGTTCATTGAGAATCGCATCACAACCCTTTGACATTGTTTTTGGACAGGACAACTGTCTGGAATGGGAATCAGATCTGCTGGGCGCGGTTTATTCCTTCGCAAGGATCTGGAATGATAATTCCGGAAACAGTATAACAAGCGAAATAGTGCGGGTATATTCACAAACTGATGATCCGGCGAGTTTCAAATTCTGCATTCCATCTCAGATGCTCCCTATGACATCGGGAAAATGGAATTACGCGCTCTTTGTGGAACTCAATGAGCTACGTTCCGTAAAAATCGGGTATTTCAATGTTCCGTAAAAACCCAGTTCAAAAATCAGTTACCCTGATACTGCTGATATTCTTTTCTGTATCTGCCGGTGTAAAGTACAGTCTTGATTCGCTTACCTCTCATTCTGCTGTTGTTGCATTCCAGATTAATAGCGGCGCAACGGACAAGGATTACTATTTCGCTTTTACTTCACAACCTGAAACGGAAGTCTTTTTTTCTGCGCGGGTGTTTGACAGCCTGTCAGGTGCCTTCTTTCCGGCAACAGTAAAAAAGAGAGATGCAGGCTTTTTTGCCGGGAACTGGCTCCAGTGGTACAGCTTTAAGATCGACCCCTCATTAAGTGGCAGGGGTGTCCACGGAAGCATCAATATCCGGTTCAGTTCAGCGATTTACAAATCAGTTACAGCAGATAATGCTTCAATTAAAGGGAACGTACTGCTTGTCAAACTTCCCGGGGGACTTCAGAAAACAGCCATCGATCTCCCATCGGTCCCTTTTACTCATGGAGTGCGGCTGTCTATACTCGAAGATGGTATATATCAGATAACACAGGCTCAGCTTAAGGAGGCAGGTGTCCCTGTTGACAGAATCGACTCCAGAACCTTTCGCCTTTTCGAAAAAGATCGGGAAATTCCGATTCACATCACCAATTCCCGTGAAACACGGCTGGGCAGTGATGATAAAATTCTTTTTTACGGGAAAGCGCTGAGAGGCACCAGCCACTATTTTGAACAGTTCTCGAATACAAATTGTTACTGGCTTACCTGGGGAGCAGCTCCGGGCTCCAGAGTCGCCGAAGTATCAGGTCAGAGAAGGAAAGACCCCACAAAGTATTCCTCATCAGGATGGGTACAGGCACGTAATTTTGAAGACACGATTCACCTCGAATATGATAACTTCATTCTCAATCTGGGCAATGTTGCCGACCGTCCTCCCGACGAAGTAACTGACCCGCCCACTTCCCAGTCTCTTATTGACGACTGGTACTGGGGACAAATCGGGAAAGAAGAGCTTACACGGTTCGAAATCCAGATTCCCTCCGCCGCATCTTCCGGTAACGCCAGAATGCGCATAGGCCTGATGGGTATCACTAAAAATGATTCTGTCAAAAATGATCATTCCCTGCGTATTCTGTTCAACAACGATCCTGTCGGAAAAAATGATTCAGCGGTATGGGACGGCCAGAATTTTTTTACCTATACAAGCGATACTTTCCCTGTCACCAGATTCGATTCTTTAAACACAGTCAGTTTTATCACTTCAAAACGTAACTTCCATGATTATTCGGCCCTTAACTGGATAGAACTGATTTACAGCCGTGATTTCAAATCAGTCAACAACCACATATCCTTCAAAAATAATCCCAACGCTCTGGGCAAGGTGGTTGAATACGAGCTCCAGAACTTCAGTGAAAGCGATCTTGAGCTCTGGGACACAGGACGCGGAAGATACTTCGTTGATTTCCTCAAAAGCAGTGGAACAGGTAACCTCCGCAAAACAACATCTCTGATTTTTCAGGACAGCATTAACTATGAAACAAGGTATCTGGCCCAGTCAATAAGCAAACGATTGACACCGGCGCAAATGGTTCTTGATACAATTAAAAACAGATGGCAGGAGCTGGCCGGCACCGAATACATTATCATAAGTGACAGCCGTTTCAGGGATGAATTTGAGCCGCTGATGAGAACGCATGAGGAAATGGGATTGAGTACGGCATTTGTGGAGATTGATGACATTTACAACAAGTTCTCCTGGGGTATACGCAATCCGGAAAGTATCAGAATTTTCCTGAAATTTCTCTTTTCAATTTCAGGCAAAAACCCTCCCCGTTTTCTGCTTCTTGGCGGTGACACAACTCATGACCTTGACAAAAAGAGCTCTCAGAACATCGTCCCGACTCACCTCTCAAGATTTCCGGGCTGGGGTCCTGGTGCTGATGACGGGTACTTTGGTACAGTCTGGGGAGAAGACAATTTCCCGGATATCTGCATCGGACGCTTTCCTGCCGGAAATGAGCAGGAGGTCAGAACACTGGTTGACAAAACCGTTAATTACATAAAAAATCCCCAGCGCGGCTACTGGAGAGACAATCTACTGCTTTTAGGGGGCGGGGAACCAGATTTTACACTGTTCAATGATGAGGCTGTCGATGAGGCAATCGGACCCGGAATGAACATTATACGTATGGATGCCGACTCCGGGTCACAATTTTACCGCGATGGTTTTACCGCTTCATCTTTTATATCAAACAACATTAATTCCGGCACTTTCCTCATAAATTTCAATGGCCATGGCGGAGGTAATATCTGGTCTGACAACAACTTTTTCGGTTATAATGACCTCCCGAAGCTCTACAACGGACAATGGGGTACGGGAGGCAGACTGCCGATTGTATTCAGCTTTACATGCCTCACCGGATTCTTTGAAAGTAATTTCTACCGTTCTCTTGG
>CAYLVN010000056.1:0-11957 GCA_964387115.1 uncultured Fibrobacter sp. | reverse complement strand
GAAGCTCAATCTTGACAGCTATAATTCAGCAGATTTATCCCTGAAGCTCAAAGATCAGGCGCCTGTGGGCGAGTACTCAATTCACGTGTCCAGGTTCAAGAATTCCGCAGTATCAAAATTCAGAGTGGAAGAGTACAGGGTTCCGTCTTTTAAAGTTTCAGTCTCTAGTGAGAGCAAGCAGTGGGGAATAGGAGATAAGGTAGAAGGAGTCATAAATGCAAAATACCTTCACGGAGGCACTCTTGACGGCAGAGAAGCCAGGTGGGAAATTATCCGTCAGCCGGTTTCATTTACCCCGGCCGGATTTGAAAAATATGATTTCTTCTATAAAGAGCAACTCCAGCCTTCAGGGAATGTTGAGAGCGGATCTAAACGCCTTGACGGTCAGGGTCAGCTTGTCATCGAATTTCAACCAAACCACTCCTCGGCAACAGGCCCGATGCAGTATACGATCGAAGCTACAGTTACCGATATCGACCGCCAGGCCTATTCCGGAAGACTTTCAAGGACGGTACATCCAGCCGAGTATTATATAGGTGTAAAGCCACCGCCAAGGGCGGTTGTAAGATCCGGAGAAGAGATCACTGTTCCAATAATTGCGCTCAGTCCTGATGAAGTGATTTATAGTGGCGTAAAAGTTCAGGCTGTACTTGAACGGGTGGATTATCATACAGCAGCACGGATGTCTGGTGAAGGGAGCGTTGACATGCTCAATAGACCGGTTGCTGTGCCTGTCGATTACCAGGAGATTACAACTTCATACGCACCGGTTCCTTTTACATTTAAGGTGCCTTCAGCGGGACAGTTCCGCCTGAGGATCTGGTCAAAGGACAGTAAGTCAAGAGTCGTACAGACAGGCTTTACATTCACAGCATCCGGCAACAACGTTTCAGCGTGGCCCCGATTCGATCAGGATATAGTCGAAGTTGTAGCAGACAAGCAGGAGTATACACCCGGTGATGTTGCGAAGCTTGTCGTTCAGTCGCCGTTTAAAAAGGCTGAGGGCCTGGCCACTATTGAGGGTGAAGGATGGATAGAGTACCTTCCTTTCACCATCAAAAACAATACCCCCTCAATATCCATTCCTATTCTTGATAAATACACACCAAACGTATTTGTATCTGTAATGCTTGTACGCGGACGTATTCACACTGATAAAGATGCCTCTGGATTTGAAACAGGGGCTCCGGGGTTTAAAATCGGCTACCGTAACCTGAAAGTTGCTCCCAGGGACAAGAAACTGGATATCGCTGTGACAAGCCGCTCTATCGCCCAGCCTGGTCAGAAAATGAAAGTCTCCTTTTCTGTAAATGACTTCATGAAAAATCCATCGGAAGCACGTATTACCTGCATGATCGTTGATGAAGCGATCCTGGGGTTAACAGGTTACAAGACTCCTGATCCCATATCCGCGATATTCACCGAAAGATTCCTCGGTATCCGCACCGGAACATCGGTGCTTGATCTCCCCAGCGCAAAACGCTCCCGCTATGAGGCGGTTTTTGCTAGCGGCGATATGGATAAATCGGACCAGACAATGGAATTTTCAGAAGCACTTCGAAAACTCTTCAAAAGCACTGCCTACTGGAACCCCGGAATCCAGGTCGGCTCCGACGGAAAAGCGTCTTTTGAGTTTGAGCTCCCCGATAATCTGACCACATACAGGATCATGGCTGTGGCAGTTGACCAGAAAGGCCGCCTGGGATCAGCGGACAAGCAGGTTACGATTAAAAAGCCGCTCATGATTCAGCCGGTAGTTCCAAAATTTGTTTATCCCGAAGACGAGCTGCAGATCGAGGCACTCGTTTACAATGGCACACAGGACCCCGGTAAAGTCAATGTAAGCCTCTCATGTACGGGGATGGAGCCTGTGGGGAGCAAGACATCCGGCAGCGCAGATATCAAGGCGGACGGAAGTACAACAATTCCGTTCAGGGTAAAAGTACAGCAGAACAGTGAAGCATCCGTAAAATTTACAGCCAGTATGGGAAATGTAAATGATGCTGTCGAGATAAAACTTCCGGTTCTTCAGCCCGGCAACAGAAGAACCATTGTTCAAAGCCACTCACCGGATGGATCCGGAGATATCACTGTCAACATACCTGCTGGCCGTATTCCCGGAACCACCAGTATGGAAGTTGTAATTTCCAACACCGCTCTAAGTGAGCTCAAAGATGCGATACAATACCTGATGAGATACCCTAACGGCTGTATCGAGCAGACCACAGCCACCGCGTACCCTCTTGTGGTCCTTAAAGATCTTCTGCCGGTTATTGGCGTTAAGGTTGACATGGAAGATCTCAAGAAATTTTCAGAGGCCGGAATTAGACGCATACTTTCTTTCCAGACACCATCGGGGGGACTGACATACTGGCCCGACAGCAAACAGCCGCATGCATTTGCCACGGCATTTGGTCTCACAGCTCTTATTGCGGCTAAAGAAAGAGGATACGATGTTCCTGATAAGGCTTTAAAAGGGATGGCAAATTATCTGGAAGCCTCTTTACGCGAGGGTAAGATTACAGGTGAGATGCCTCACGGCAGTATGGCTGATGCCGATACGCGGGCACTCTTTGTAATGACACTTGGAAGGCTGGGTCGTCCTCAAAGAGGCTACATTGCAGAGCTGTGGAAAAAACGCGACCTGATGACACCTTTCGGGCTTTCTCTCCTGGCTATTGCGGTAAAGGAACTTCCGGGAGATCAATCACTCCTCAATCCCATCCTCTCTGAAATTGTAAAGGCCGCAGAGAAGGATAATAAAGAGGCCTGGTACGAAGGAAACCGCCAGGGCGGCTACAGCATGGGTTCACCTTTACGCTCGCACGCCGCTGCGCTTCTTGCCAGCGCAACCGCAGGCAATAGCATGACCCCGAAATTCCTTAGCGGTCTTCTCAATCGTCGACAATACGGCATGTGGGGCAACACACAGGAAAATGTGTTCGGAATAATGGGTGTTCATGCAGCCTCTGTGGGAAAATCCGGGGATAAGGGAAATAGTTTTTCTCTGACTGTAAACGGCAAAAAATATGATGAAGACGCTCTGGAGAAAAATTCTCCCCAGGTCTGGAGATTAAACCTTCAGGAACCTGATCTGGCTATCAGGAAAACAGGAAGCAGTCCTCAAAAAATCCATCTTCAGGCCCCTGCCGGCGCAATGGCGTATCTGACTACCAGGATCCAATACGACGGTCAGTTAACTGAGGAGAACTGCAGGCCTCAGTCAAACGGTTTTACCCTCACGCGCACTTATGAGACTCTCAGCGGAAAGCCAATCGAGGGTAAACCGATCAAACTTGGATCTCTCATCCGTGTTCGTCTGCGACTCAAAACCGCTGAGAACTGTAACTATGTTGCACTTGATGACAAACTGCCGGCAGGACTCGAGCCGCTTAACACAAGCCTCGAGACAACCGAGCGCGTTTCAAAAGGAGAATTGACCACTATCGAGCAGCGCAGCCTGTCGGTGCTTTCCTATCAGGAAATACGCGACTCACGGGTAGCCTTCTTTGTAGATGAAATGCTTGCGGGCGAATACGAATACACCTATGTGGCCAGAGCAACCGCAGAGGGTGAATTCCTTCGTCCTGCGGCAAGAGTGGAGAAAATGTACGAAACAGATATCTGTGCGACTTCATCAATTGACAGAGTGAAAATCACACCCGAAAAATGAATCTCAGGAATGTAAAAGAATTCATTTTAAGGGCATCCGATGGTTTACGTAAAGGGCAGCCCCGCTGGATCGCCTCAGCGGCTGCCCTCTCTTTACTGTTATTATTTGTGCTCTGGTGCCTTATCCCGGTTCCCTCCCGCCTTCTTGACGGGTATTCCCAATCATGGCTTCTGTATTCCCGTGATGGAAAGCTGATCCGTGAAGCAGTAAGCACAAGCGGTACACGTGCCACCTGGATCCCGATCGATACAATTGCCCAATCACTTTCTGATGCGATTATCGCCATTGAGGACAAACGGTTTTTTTATCATCCCGGAATAGACCCCCTTGCAGCAGCAAGATCGGTTGTTCAGCTCTTTAACCGCAGCAGTACCTCCTCCGGAGCATCAACTATCACCATGCAGACAGCCCGGATGCTCTATAAGTGCCCCCGTTCCATCTCCGGCAAACTGCTACAGTGCCTTTACGCTCTGCGTCTGGAACGCACACTCTCAAAACGGGAGATTCTCGAACAGTACCTTAACAGGGCAGAATTCGGGGCCGGATGCATGGGTGTGGAAGCCGCGTCGCGAAGATTTTTCGGTAAAAGCGCACGAGACATAACCACTGCTGAAGCGGCACTTCTGGCTGCCCTTCCGCAGGCCCCTACTGCCTATAACCCGCTGAAAGATCCCTCAAAAGCACGCGAGCGTCAGCTCCGGATTCTGGAAAAGATGCACAGTAGAGGAAAACTCAGCGAAGAGGAATTCAAGCTGGCTTCTGAAGAAGAGGTACGGATCGGAGGATTCCTCCCCCGGCTGCACGGCATGCACTTTACCGATTTTGTTCTGTCACAGTCACCCGGACCGGGAAAAATCAAAACGACACTCGATCTGGATCTGCAGATATACCTTGAAAAGCTTGTTTCCGATCATGTCTCATCCCTTAAAAGAGACGGCCTGACAAACGCAGCGGTTATAGTGCTGGACAACAATGATGGAGGAATTCTGGCAATGGCCGGTTCTGCCGATTACTGGAGCGAACCCAGCGGGTCGGTAAACGGCACAATCTCTCTGCGTCAGCCCGGCTCTACCCTGAAACCATTTACTTATGCATTGGCATTTGAAAATGGAAAAACTCCCGCCAGCATTGTCGCAGATATTGAAACGGAATACATAGGCTCTAAGGGGGAGCTCTTTTCCCCCAAAAACTATTCTCATACTTTCAACGGACCCGTTCTCATGCGTGAGGCCCTGGGCAGAAGTTTAAATGTGCCCGCTATCCGCACCCTCAATTTTGCCGGCCTCGAAACTTTTCTTGACCGCCTTCATCAAGCCGGCTTCAAGTCTCTTTCCCGTGATGCAAACTACTACGGGCTGGGGATTACATTGGGAAATGGTGAGGTTACACTGCTTGAACTAGCTCAGGGATACGCGATGTTTGCCCGCGGGGGGTATCCAGTTACTGCAAAAGCGGTTATTGATCAGAAGATTGAACCCGGTAAAAAAAGAGTTTTCAGCGAGCAGATCAGTTTTCTGATCACAGACATTCTCAGTGATGACCTCCTGCGGATACAGGCATTCGGGGCGGCAAATCCTCTCCTCTTTGATTTTCCCTTTGCCATAAAGACCGGTACCAGCGCCAACTGGCGCGACAGCTGGGCAGTGGGGTATTGTAAAGATTTTACACTCGCAGTATGGGCAGGAGATTTCGAGGGAGCTACCATGGACAGGGTCTCCGGTTCTATCGGTGCCGGACCGCTTTTTAACAAGGTACTGAATCTCATGGTATACGGAAACTCCGTGCCGCGTCTCCCTGTCATGCCCAAACCTCCCGCTGGAGTCGAACAGATTACTGTCTGCCCTCTTTCAGGAATGACACCCGGGGAGTACTGTCCATCAAGCAGGCCCGCATTTGTGCTGGCTGAAAAAAATGCCCGGCCGGTCTGTGATGTACACCGGAAAATACGCATTGATAAACGCAACGGCCTGCTTGCGTCAGGCAACTGCCCCTCCCGCTTCACAGAAGAAAGGGTGTTTGCAGTGCTCCCCTCAAGGTTTGCCCGATGGCAGGCAGAGAACGGGTCCCTGCCTGTTCCACCACATTCCTATTCTCCCCTCTGCCCCCATGGTGGTATAACGGCGAATGCTTTAGTTATCACCTCACCAAGACCCGGTGAAAAATACCTGATAGAACCTGGATACAACATGGCCACTCAGTCAATCGCCCTCAAAGGCGAAAGCGACCCTCCGCTTCCTGATGTAAACTGGGAAGTGGACGGTAAAATAGTGGCAAAAGCAAAGTGGCCCTATACGGCCGACTGGAAACTCTCAAAAGGCAGGCATGTCATAAGGATGTCGGGCGGAGGGATGAAAAGCGACCCTGTCGAGATCGAGGTCAGGTAAAAGTCGCAAGTCGCAAGTCACAAGAAGGAGAAGAGGTGGTCAGATACCTGCAGCCGGATGGTTCGCACCGGCTGCAGATCGGGAAATCATGACAGATACTTATTTATTGAAGCTGCCGCTTCTCTCCCATGAAATATTGCCCTTACCACAAGCGATGCCCCTGTAGCGGCATCTCCGGCTGCAAACACTCCTTTTACACTGGTCGCATAAGAACCATCTGTTTTGATGTTTTCTTTTTTATCAAACTTGACCCCAAGATCCTCAGTGAGCCTGTTGTGCTCAGTGTGCACAAAGCCCATCGCAAGAAGTACCATATCGACATCTATAGTAACATCTGAATCAGGTACTTCCTGCATATCCATTACCCCGGTTTCGAGATTTTTCTTCCACTCCACCCGGACAAAATGCGCCTGCTGTACTTTTATATCCCTTCCGGAAAACTGCTTTATTGAAAGATTCCAGTCACGCTCACATCCCTCCTCATGTGAAGTAGACGTACGCAGTATCTGCGGCCAGTAAGGCTATTGAACCTGTTCAATATTTTGAACCCGGCATTCAGAAAAGCTCAGAATTTCTGCCCGCATGAAAATAACAGGGCTGGAAAAAAACCTCAGGGAACAAATTCATCCTACCTGTAAAGGTGGATATACGTCATTCCTTCGAAAGGAAAAAACCAGTTTGTAATATCAATAAAAATGGAAAGTAAGGAGATTTTTACCTGTGGCTTTTTTTGTATAGCTTACCTTTTAAAAATTGGAGCGGATTTTCAAGTCTCTCATCAAGCTGCTCCTTTGTATAGCAGGTGATTGCATAGGTTCTGCAGCGCCTGAGCGGATATTTGTTATTTGGTATAAAGGCAACCGGTTCTTTCTTCATAACTTCAAAATGGAAATGATCAAACTGCCACCCGTATCTATTTAGTTCGCTTCTGTTGAAGAAGTAACCTAACGTATCGTGAGGTGTCAGTTTCTTTCCGATTTCCTTTACTTTTACCTTTATATGTTCATAAACGGTCCAGTAATTTTTCTTTTTATATTCATTCTTCAGGACAACCTGAGAGAACGGCCCATCATCTATTACGCTGATCACTATACCTTCATATGAAGGAAACACGGGCTCGTTGAAGTAATTGGTGCCCGGTCTCTTTATGTCAATTCCGGTGTGATAGTGCGCAGGAACGCCCGGCCTGGCTTTACGCAGCAGGCCGAAGCCGCCTATAGGTGTTAAGCTGATTTCCTCCGGCTTTTCTGCACCGGTATAATTTGCGGGTACATACCATTGAGAAAAGCAGTTACAGGCGGAAAGGAATACCAGTGCAGATAAGAGGATACGTGCCATCAAAATTTTTAAATATGAAGATCAATTGCCAGTAGCGCTAACTTTTTCTACTGCCTCATCCAGCAATTCTACAACTGTTTTATACATCACAGTCAGTTCTCCGATAGCCTCTTCTTCCAGTTCGACATCTTCTTCAGAAGAATCTTCCATCAGAGCCTCTGTAATATATCTCCAGATCTCCGGCTGCCCGATCGCCTGAGTTTCCTCTATTTCATCCAGTAACTCCCCGGGATCATCTTTCAGGGATTCGAATCGTTCTTCAGTTTCTTTTGCCTTGCTGATAATCTCTTTTTCACTTATCCTGGGAATTGGTTTCCCGTACATTGTTCTATACATTCGATATACCATGAAAAAGATCCACAATCCGACCTCCTGGACATCGATATCATATTCTGAAACAAAGTACATAATATAAGAATAAAGTTCCGGTTGTTCTGCAAGCAGTTTACTGTTTTCCTCTTCAAGTTTTTCATCACTCCAGCCCTCCGGCTCTTTCCATGTTTTCTCGACTATTTCCGCTGAAATCTTCTGCATTGAATTTTCCTTTTACCTTTCGATATTACCGGGTTTTGCCTGCTGTTTCACAGATAATATACCATTTTAAAGGCTGCTGAGGTTGTAAAAACAGATAGAAAAAGTATAACAAGTTAAAAGTCGCAAGGGTGAATAAACGAGCCAATAATCCCTCATTTGTAACCTTTTCCATTTCGGAGGCCGCTTATGCTCTCAATCCGGAGTTCATCAATCCGGTGTATCCTCATTGAATACATTTTTTTATTTCTCAATGCTTAAATCCAACAATAACAACGCTTAAAAATATTTTTCGCTTATTTTGATATTAACTCCAGGAGATTACAAAGCCTAAATCGATATCTATATATAAGAATAAAACAAACATATCCAGTACATTCAATCTCGTCAGACCAGATTTTTGTCAGCTGCTTTCCTGATGTCATGCTCTCTGGCAATAGTTAAATAAATTTGAAATATCACTTTAAGCAAAGGAGTTGCAATGAGTAGCAAAAACGTAAAACGATCTTTCGGCACTGCATTCAGGATACAACAAGTGTTCTGCAGCAGCGCAGTTGTACTTGCAGTTTTATTTGCTTTTTCAACAGATGCTCTGGCAACCAGGGGCCGTGTGAAAATTGCAAACAATACAATCGTAACCGACAGAGGTACATTAATCAGAGGTGCCCGGGTATCTTTAGACATCTGGGATGAAACACCTTCTCAGGCTGATGTTACCACCATGAAAAACAGCCGCGGTTTGAACGCATTCCATATCTACGCCGAATATGCCGGCAGTAACAGACCCGGTGGATACAATGTCACAAAGGTTGACAAGGTTGTTGATATGGCAGATGAGAATGACTTATACGTAATATTGACAATCGGTTGCGGAGGTGCCAACGGAAGTTTCAACCAGACTTTTGTTACTCAATTCTGGGAATTCTACGCACCCCGTTACAAAAACAGAACACATGTTGTTTATGAGGTAATGAATGAACCTCAGGCATGGTCTGCCCCTTACAGGGACAATGTTCTGAAAATGGAAAAGGACGCCTACGACCAGATCCGGAGACATGCTCCAGAGACTCATATCATGATGATGTCCTATTCCCAGCCAAATAATTGGACCCAGGCTGCTAATGAGTGTGCAAACCTTGGTATCTCATGGGAGAATGCATCTGTTGCATTCCATACCTACGGAATAGATGGCAGAGAGGATAACGTATTGACCTCCTTCTACAATGCTTTAAAAAGTAAAGGGATCGCATACACCTGCACCGAGCCTAATTTAACTTTACAGGTAATTACCACAAAACTTTTTGAAAGAGATGGGGTTTCACAAACCTACTTTATAAATGTCCGCGAAATTGCAACCAGAAATTCCAGTTATTATGACTGGATCAACAGCAACAATATCAGCTGGGCACCCGATTTCGGCAATTGGCCGGAACCCGCGGTCGGCATCATTAACCGTGGCGGCATCAGCGGCAAAACAATAGTTGACTTCTCCAATACCCGGCGTGAGTTTAATTGTCTTGGTAAGCCAGTTTCTGAAAACTCGCCTGTTTCAAATGGCTTTTATATTTACCAGGCAGGGAAAAAAGCCAGGGGTACGGTAAATCTGAAGGAATCATCCAATTACTGATATTTAGGACTTTGTCAGGGTAAATTATGCCTCGACAGGCAAACTTCTTGACTGTTGAGGCTTTTTTATTTCCTGCCCAACCCATAAAAAAACCGGCACTTCATGACATCATCAATCAAAAAATGCCGGCCATTCTTCAGGATATAATCTGTTTCAGTCGTGTTCGACCCAGACAAACCTTGAGATATCGTAACCGCCTTTACATGCGATATCAATGTAGCTCTGTTTAACATCCTCTGGAATTGTTTTTGTGCGGGAAAGAATCCAGATATAATCTTTATTGTCACCTACTATAAGGGCATACTGGTAGTCCTTATCGATTGCAACAACATTATAACCAGCATAAAAAGGTCCGAAAAAGGAAACTTTCAGCTCTGCTACTGTTGGCTCACCACGAAACATAGCCTTTCCAACAGCCTCTTCTTTTTCATTTTTCACATAGTTAAAGCCGCGATTTAAAACTTTAACAGTTCCGTCATCGTTTCGTGAGTACTCTGCAGTTGTGTTTTTCAAATCTTTTTCATATTTGAAATCGAATCGAGCTATTTCATACCATTTGCCAAGGTATCTTTCCGCATCAAAATCAGTCACGGCAGTGAAACCTTCAGGAATTCCTGCACACGAAATTAAAAGCGTCACCACAGAAATCAACACCCCTGTACCAAGCTTTTTCATCCTTCATCCTTTCAATAAAATATTATTATTAAACTCATCAATCACTTTTTGATGAGGTGAATGTTTCCTGAAAATAATACTATACGACAACGTAAAAAAGTGTACAAATATTACAGGAAAGGGCACTTAAAGTCAACACCAGATAATTGTATCTGTTCACCGGTTTAACTTGAAGTTTTCAGTTCCCGATTCCGATCCGGTCCTTCTGAATTGCGTTTCATAAAGCTCAGTATAAACACCGCCAGAACCCAGGAGTTCTGCATGTTTCCCCCGCTCCGTGATTCGGCCTTCTTTCAGGACCAAAATTTCATCGGCAGCCTGAATCGTCGACAAACGATGCGCAATGATTATACTGGTCCGCGAGTTAATCAGCGGATCAATCGCGCCCTGAATCAAACTCTCGGAAATTGAATCGAGCGAAGAAGTCGCCTCATCGAAAATCAGTACTGCCGGATCTTTTAAAAGCACACGGGCAATGGACAGTCTCTGTTTCTCTCCCCCTGAAAGTTTGAGCCCCCGGTTTCCGACCTGAGTGTCATAGCCGGAAGGCTGAGAGGCTATAATATTGTGGATATTAGCCTTTTTACAGGCCTCCTCCAGCTCGGCGTTTGTTGCCCCGGACCTTGCATACAGGAGATTATCACGGATCGTCCCATTAAACAGATATGTGTCCTGAGTCACCAGACCAATACTGCGTCGCAGAAAATCCAGATCGAGTTTGCGTACGTCCACCCCGTCAAAGCTGACGGATCCCTCTGTGACATCGAAGAACCTCGGTATCAGGTGGATCAGTGTACTTTTTCCGGATCCGGATGGACCGACGATTGCGATGCTTTTGCCTTTTTCAAGAGAAAAGTCGATATCCCTGAGAATCGGGCGCTTCGGCTCATACCAGAAATCGACATGTGAGAAAGTGATTCTCCCCTCGGCGCGCTCCGGCTTGATAGCGTCTGGCACGTTCTGAATCTCAGGAGGCATGTCAAAGTACTCGAATATTCGCGTAAATAAAGCCATCGAACGGATCCAGTCTACCTTTATGCCAAGAAGCGAGTTTACCGGCTGGTACATACGGCTCAAGAGAGCCACCAGCACAGTGATATCACCGACCGTCAGCGAGGAATCAAACCGCATCATCAGAATCCCGCCGACCAGGTAGATCAGCATCGGCCCGATGTTCGAAAAGGTGTTAAGCGCCACCCGGAACCATCTTCCGGCCATCCGCTCCCGGATATTCAGACCGATCATCTGACGGTTCACTTCCTCATATCGAGCGTACTCGTAAGCCTCTTTGTTGAAAATCTTGACAAGTGTTTGCCCGCTGACCGAAAGCGTCTCATTGAGGATTCCGTTGATCTCGTCGTTTCTGGCCTGCGCCTCGCGCGTCAAATCCCAACGCGTCTTGCCAACCCTTTTGGTCGGAAGCGCAAAAAGCGGAACTATAACGATACCCACCAGCGCAAGGATCCAGTTTTTGGAAAACATCGCAACCACCGCCACAACCAAAGTAATCGAGTTGGACATAATGCTTGCAAGCGTAGTGGTGATAATGTTCTGGACCCCGGAAATATCCTCAGTCATTCGTGTGATGATATCGCCCTGATTGTTTGTCGTGAAAAACCGGTGAGACATTGATTGCAGGTGTCTGAACATCCCGTTGCGCATATCAAATGTGATGTGCTGAGCGATCCAGGTGTTCAGATAGCTCTCCAGCACACCAATTAGATTCGCA
>CAYLVN010000055.1:4402-12026 GCA_964387115.1 uncultured Fibrobacter sp. | reverse complement strand
GTCGGGAAAGTTTGAAAATAAAAGTCTGATCCCAGCTGTTTTTAAGGCGTAATTTAAGATCTTTTGTGGTGAAAGAAGCATTCTCATCTATGACCCTTCCCGGGTTGTGTCTGACATAGATAAGTGTTCCATTTGCCACAAACGGGATCTTGAAATCTCCGAAGTTAAACTGACCGTTTTCATCGGTTGTAGATGAAAAGAGCACTTTGCCATCCTGCTGCGTGGCTGTGAGTCCTATTCCCGGTAAAGGCTGAGAATCACAGGTGACAGTTATTGTCGGCGGATTGTTTACCGGCCTGCCTGCTTTCCCTTCAAGAATCATATTGGAGGATGTTACTTTTACTTTGTCCAGAAAGACACGCAGGGTATCTCTTATTACATCCTCCAGACTTTTATTCTCAGTTCCCTGAATAAATAATGGTGATCCGATATGTGCAGAGGCATAGGAGAGAGCTTTGATTGCGGAGACATAAAACCTGACGTTGTCGTTTTCCTTTGCGGCATTGTTTGCTGCTTCCCATGAGAATAATGCCTTGTTGTCAAACTGCTGATTGAAAGATTGAACAGCCTGGTTTGCTGTTTCATCAGTTAAGTTGTAAGTAATGGTGAGGGATTTGCCCTGAAAGGATGTTTCCTCTTTGGTTAATTTGATACAGGAATCGGTAAAGATATCCAGATAGATATTCTGATTGTTGTTGAGCGTATCAAAAGGAAAGCTGAGGCTTTCATCTGCCCATTTTACGATTTCTGTTTTAAGTCTGGCCCTTGCGCCAATGCGTGCCGTTTGTGTTTCTTCTGCGGACGCGGGCCCATTCAGTTTCACTGTGCAAGAACCGCTTATGATCTGGGCATCTGCAACAAAGCAGAATAACAGGCCGCTTAACATTAATGAATAAATTCTGGACATGTGTTCCCCTTTCGCAATACATGGCATTAAAATGCGCTGTTGCAAAGATACTTTAATTTTGTTACCTCGCTCAATACCTGATAAAAGATGGTTTAACATGTTCCGGATTCAGGAGCACTTTGCCATCTTGAGAACCATATCCGCAAGATCTCTGGCCTGCTGTTCAGTACGAGCCTCGGCATAGCAGCGGATTATTGGTTCTGTATTTGAAGACCGGAGGTGTACCCAGCCGTAATCTCTGATAATTTTAAGGCCGTCCAGACGGTCTGTGTGCTCATCTGCAAACACTTTTTCCAGCTTTGATATAATTTCTGCAGGGTTGATTCCCGCACAGTCGATTTTTTCTTTTACTATGAAATATCTGGGCCACTGAGAGGCTATCTGTGTGAGACGCATTCCTGTTTTTGCCATCAATTCCAGAATAAGAGCCATACCGGTCAGGCCGTCACGGGCACTGGCGATTTCAGGAAAGATGACTCCGCCGTTTCCCTCGCCGCCATATCTGCATCTGTTCTGCTCCATCGCTTCAACGACATTAGCTTCACCGATTTTCGATCTGTAAACTTTTACACCGGATCTGGCAGCTACATCGTCAATCAGCATCGAGGTAGAGAGGTTTGTGGCGACATCGGATTTCTCTCTTCCAAGAAGATTCTGCAATGCAAAAACAAGAGTCATCTCCTCAGAGATCTCCTCCCCGTTTTCTCCCATTGTCGCCAGACGATCTGCATCGGGATCAAAAACAAAACCACCCCAGTTTCCAGATGTGGATTTCAGCAGATTTGAAAGATCTCCCAGATGTTCAGGGCGGGGTTCAGGATTGTGAACAAAATCTCCATCAAGTTTGTTATGAACACCCTTCCATTCTACACCAAGACTGGAAAGGAGAGCCGGAAACACTGCTCCGCCGGCGCCGTTTATGGAATCAACAACAATCTTGATATTTGCCGACCTGATTGCCTTTACATCAATTTTAGACAGGATCTTTTCGATGTGAATGGCACTTCCATCAACTGAATACTGAGCGTCTGAACGAGCTTTTTGAATTTCAGAGTCAGAGGCGTAGTCTTCCTTATAAAAGGCATCATATACACTCTGGCACTCATGTGCCCTGAACAGTCTTCCAGAACTGTGTACCATTTTGTACCCGTTGTACTGGCCCGGGTTATGGCTTGCTGTGATAATGATACCGGTTGAGCCGCCAAGTGAAGAGGTGCAGAGACAGGTCGTTGGAGTCGGCGCTACTCCCAGATAAATGGGTATTCCACCTGCCGCACGGATTCCTCTGAACGCGGCCTCAGCCAGCATTTCTCCTGAACTGCGGGTATCTCTTCCGACGATTACTTTCCCGCCGCCGGAGAGCTTAGTCTGGATATAGGCTATTCGGGAGACAAAGGCTGAATCAATGGTTTTTCCGACTATCCCCCGGATACCGGAGACTGACATGATGGGTAATTCAGACATTGTTGAACTCCTGGTTTTTTGAGAGATCGGGCACACAGACAGCCATTAGTTTTTGAGGCGAGGTGGCCGGAACTCTTAAGGATATTTTTTTGACTTTATGGTGATGATTTTTCAGATTGTCCTTGAACTGACTTACATAATACCTGACTTATGCATCCGGGAAAGGATGAAGGCAATTCGCCCTGATCCGGGTGCATTAGTCAGGTAATATAGAATAAAATAGAAGGGGCCATCGAAAATCTCAATGAAATTGCACCGTTAAGAGAAAGGTGTTATATTATCTGTGTTATAGTCAAGGAGCTGCTGTGCAGATAGAGTTACTCTGGATTATCCCTATAGTTGCCTTTGCATTCTTCATCTTCATAGTCATTTTTGTCAGTCAGAAAAAGGACGAAACTCCGGGCCGGGATCTTTCCACGGACGTTGCCCGTTTTAACAACGGATTGACTCAATACGACAAGCCGGATCAGCGAATCGGTGAACTTGAGAAGGCAATCTCTACTGTCACCGAATCTATAGCCAGCCAGCAGTCGGTTATGGAGAAATTCCAGAAAGAGAACGCTGCCTACAGCAATGAAGTAAACGAGCTGAAGGCGAAGCTCCGTGAACTTTACAAAGAGTATGATATTGTGGTCAGCGAAAACTACTCTCTCAGGGCGAAAGTAAAAAAGCTGATGGAGGGCAGAGAAAACGGAGTGGCTTTATCCGGATCCGGTCCTGCGCCTTCTCAAGTACCAAAACCTTCTCCGCAGGGCAAAGCGAATTTAAAGCTCTATGAAGACACAAGGCTTCTGAATCTTACCGCACTGGATGACACCTCTGAAATTGATCTTACCGAAGTAAGGTAAAAAAAATCTTTCCTGAATAGGTTTTTAAGCTTCTTAGAACTCCGTATTAATACTATCAGTAGCGTTTTTATCGGCAAAAACACAATTGCTTGGGCCCGGACACATCGTTTCCCTGTTATACAATAATGAAGGCTCTCCTGAATGTATAAAAGCCTTGACATTGTCTCCATAATAAAGTATTCTAATGGGTAATTGTAGGTAATTGTGGGTGATTGTGGGGGAAATAAAATGGGACAGTTTCACGGAAGATTTGATTACTCCATTGATGTAAAGGGGCGAGTCAATATTCCTGCGAAGTTCCGCAAATCCATGAATCCTGAGGCAGACGAGACCTTTATCGTTTGTAGAGCACCCAATAATTGCCTGCGTGCCTATCCCCGTGATCTGTGGGATGTCTATGAAGCAGAGCTTGCTTCCAGACCCGAAACTCCCGAAACATTGAGACATAAAAGACTCCTTTACAATACACTATCAGAATCTACTCTTGATACTCAGGGTAGAATAACTCTGAGTCCCGCTCAAATGTCAATAGCTGGAATCAGCAAGGATGTTTCATTGGTGGGTCAGGCCAATTACCTGGAAATCTGGGATACATCCAGGTACGATGCTTATCTGGGCACTGATGATGATGATTTTGACACTGTTTTCTTCCAGTCGGTGGAAAAAGGGCTTTTGGGAAGATGAGCAGAGAATTCTACCATGAACCAGTGCTTAAGAATGAAGTTACCGAACTGCTTGTAACCAGAACAGGCGGTGTGTATGTCGACTGTACACTGGGCGGAGGGGGGCACTTCAGGGCTGTTGCGGAGAAACTGGATTCTTCTGCAACCGTTATTGGTATAGATCGTGATCAGGATGCGATTGCATGGAATAAATCCCATTTGCCGGCCCCGGGACCATCCCTGATATTTGAACTGGAGCGTTTTTCTCAATTTGACAAGGTACTTCAGAAACACCAGATCAATTCAGTTGACGGTTTTCTTCTTGATCTGGGGCTTTCCTCATTTCAGATCGACAATGTAGAACGCGGTTTCAGCTACATGCAGGACAGCAGTCTTGATATGCGTATGAGTGTCTCTGATGAGTCAACCGCATCGGATCTGCTGGAAGAGACAGGTGAGGAAGAGCTCGCGGATCTGCTTTCAAAGTATGGTGAAATAAAAAATCCATTACGCATGGCAAAGACAATAAAATCGTGTGCTCCTCTTCGTACCTCAAGTGACCTGCGCGAATGTCTTTTCAGGGAGTACGGGCCTAATCTGGATGTGAAAATTATTGCCCGGGTTTTTCAATCCCTGCGGATAGCGGTTAATGATGAGCTGGGGGAGCTCAGAAGATTTCTTGACAAAGCAATAAGCTTTCTGTCCGAAGGTGGAAGGCTTGCGGTAATAGCCTATCATTCACTTGAAGATCGCATGGTAAAGGAGTTTATAAGAGAGCAGGAGCAGAGTTGTATCTGTCCTCCAGGATTACCGGTGTGCCGATGCAATAAATCTACAGTGCTTAAGCGCATAACTAAAGGTGCTGTTAAAGCCTCACAGGAAGAGATCGGCAGCAACCCCCGATCTCGCAGTGCCCGTCTCAGAGTGGCCGAAAAGGTGGGGGGGGCAGGTGAATAAAAGAAGAGATGAGGCAGCGCTCAAGCCGATTATCCGCTTCCGTTCAATGCTTCTGGGAGTAGGTTTACTGTCTGTCCTTATTTCCGGTCCGCTTCTGGCGGTCTGGAAACAGGTCTACATCAACAATGCATCTTTGCGGATGAGCTCCATGGCCGATTCTCTTGCGGTGCTTAAGAGAGAAGAGGCGACGCTGCAGCTTATGGTGCAGAGATATTCCTCAACAGCAAGAATTGAACAGTTCGCCAGAGAAGCCCTGTCGCTTGAATATCCGGTTTCAAAACAGATCGTGATAGTGGGTACGCAGGGAAAAGAGGGTAACCTGAAATTCATTTACAGTCCTAAAGTGCTTTTTACATTTCTGAAGAAGACCTTTTATGGAGACAAGGGCTGATGAACCAGTTCAGGATGCGCTTGTTCTTTATTTCCGCACTGCTTTCAATAGGCGGTGTTTTTATTGTGTCACGACTGTTCTCTATCCAGGTTCTTGAGAGTAAAAGGTATGTTGAGAGGAGTCGTGACCAGACTCAGCAGCGCCGTATTCTTCCTGCACAGAGGGGATCAATTCTTGACCGTAAGGGCGTAGTGCTTGCATCCAGCATGGAACACAGTATTGCAGTAAATTCCGAAGTGCTGGGTATAGATGCTTCAGGTAAACAGCAGACAAAAATTAACAGAGTATATCCATTGGGAGATATTGCCGGGCCGCTTCTGGGATATGTAGGAACCGATGGTTACGGGCTTGGCGGAGTAGAATTCGTTTTTGACAATTACCTTCGTGGCGAAGACGGCTGGATCATTCTTCAGAAGGATGGAAGGAATAAGAAGTATCGTAAGATAGGACTTCCCTCAAAAGATCCCCGCAACGGATATAATATTATCCTGACAATTGACAGCGATATCCAGAAAATTGTACAGACTGTTCTGAGTCAGACTGTAGAGGCTTTGAAAGCCAAATCAGGTGTTTGTATTGTAATGGAACCGCACAGTGGGAAAGTACTTGCGATGGCCAATGAGCCATCCTTCAATCCCAATGTTCCCCTTAACTACTCTCTGGCACAGCGGCAGAACAGATGTATAAATGCCATTTTCGAGCCGGGGTCTACCTTTAAACTGATCACTGCCTCATCGGCCCTTCAAGAAAATATCATGAAGGAAAGTGATATAATTTTCGGCGGGAATGGCATCTTTGAAGTTTACAATCAGGTAATCAGGGATCATGAACCTTACGGATATCTCACTTTTATGGATGCTATGGCAAAGTCAAGCAATGTCTGTTTTGCAAAGATTGCCAATGAAGTGGGAAATGAAAGGCTCTACAAATATACCAGAGATTTCGGGTTTGGAACCAAAACCGGTATCGATCTTCCCGGTGAGGAGTGCGGCATAGTTCATCCTGTTCGTTCCTGGTCGGGGCGTACCAGGGTCACTATGGCAATAGGGCAGGAAGTTTCAGCTACACTTCAGCAGATAGTGCTTCCATTTGCAGCAGTGGCAAACGGAGGGATTCTGCTTACTCCCAGAATTTTCGAAAGAATAGAAGACTCCAGGGAGACAGTGATTGACAGTGCGGAATACAAGCCGGTCAGGCGTGTCATTTCCGAAGATGTAGCGGCACGGCTCAGAATTATGCTTCAGAAAGTTGTTGACAGTGGTACTGGAAAGAAAGCCGCTATAGAAGGCGTTTCTGTGGCCGGCAAAACAGGCACAGCTCAAAAACCCGATTCCGGTTCTTACTCTAAAACCCGCTCCTGGTCATCATTTATCGGCTTTGTTCCCGCAGAGAGTCCTGTGCTTCTTTGTGGTATCATGATCGATGAGCCTGCCAGAGGAGAGATGGGCGGTGTAGCTGCAGCACCGGTATTTCGCAAGATCATGTCTCAAATCATCAGTCATCCGGAGCTTGAGTATGCAGAGAAGATTCTTAAAAACAACAAGGCTGATGTTCCAAAAGAGAAGAAGGAAAAGGAAGCAAGGGAAATTGTAGTACCGCAGCTTTGTGGAGTTCTCAGAAACAGTGCACAGATGCTTGCCGATTCATCAGGGATAACCTGCAGGATGAGTGGTGAGGGTGAAAAAGTCACTTATCAGATTCCTTCGGCCGGAACCATACTGAAAGGAAATCAGGAAGTGGTTTTGTACCTTGATATGCCTGAAAGTATGACTGGAATTCCGGTTCAGGTACCCTCATGTGTCGGGAAGGATTTGCGAGATGCAATAAACATGGTAAATATCAGTGGACTCAAACCTTTTGCGGTTGGTGCAGGGATGGTCCGGAAGCAGAGCCCTGCGAAGGGAGTTCCGGTCAAGCAGGCCGATGTGTGTACGTTGTTCTGCTCTTTTGAGGGTTAATGAACGGGAATATAATGATAACCGCGACGAAATACTCTGAAGCTGAATGGATACAAATATGCGCTTGAGTGAATTATTGAATAAAGCAGGTATGCAGATAATTGATGGAACGGGAGAGTCTGATCCGGAGATTCTTGACATCTGTTATGATTCCAGAAAAGTTGTTCCGGGTTCTCTTTATGTTTCTATTCCCGGGACCCGGCTTGATGGAGATTCCTATATAAAAGATGCGATTTCCAGAGGTGCTGTTGCGGTAATCTCTGAAAAACCGCAGATTGACCTTCCTGTTCGGTTCGTGCAGAGTACAAATCTCAGGAACGTGCTTGGGCGCCTGGGGGCTTCACTCTGGGAAATCAACATTAAGGATCTGTTTCTTGTGGGAGTTACCGGTACAAACGGGAAAACGACGACGGCGTTTTTGGTCGAACATCTGATAA
>CAYLVN010000055.1:0-4392 GCA_964387115.1 uncultured Fibrobacter sp. | reverse complement strand
GAGCAGATGTTAAGGCAGAAATATTCTGCAGACCGGACCTGGATGTTCGGTACGGTCGATTTTCACTTTGGTGAAAAGAGGCTTCCTGCAGACCATACTACGCCCGAAGCACTCGATATCTTCAGATATATCGGTAAATCTCAATGCCTGCCTGAAGGGCTGGTTATGGAGGTCTCTTCCCATTCTCTGGCTCTTGACCGTGTGGGAGGGATACTTTACGATATGGCAGTGTGGACCAATCTGACCCGGGATCACCTTGATTTTCATCATGACATGGAGTCTTATTACCAGGCAAAAAAGCGGCTCTTTACCACATATCTCAAGCCGGATGGAATAGCGGTAATCAACATAGATGACCCATGGGGTGAGCGCCTCCGGGATGAACTTACAAATACAAAATGTATCACTTACGGCAGAAATGAGGCCGCGCAGATAAGAATTTTCTCCTGGAAATGCGGCTGGGATGGATGCAGGGTTGATATAGAAGAAGATGGGAAGGTGTTTTCCTTCAGTTCATCGCTGAGGGGGTATTTCAATGTTTACAACATGACTGCAATGATTACAGGTGCGCGCGGGATGGGATGTTCAGCAGAACAGATACAGCAAGCTTTTGATTGCGTTGACACCGTGCCCGGCCGGATGGACAGGGTTGAAATAGAAGCACCGTTTTCGGTTGTAGTTGATTATGCCCATACGCCTGATGCTCTTGAGAACATTTTGAAAACGGCCCGTCCATTGACCAGCGGAAGGCTGATATGTGTTTTTGGCTGTGGCGGTGACCGTGACAGTGCCAAACGCCCAATCATGGGAAAGATTGTATCGGAGAACTGTGATGAGGCAATTGTGACATCCGATAATCCCCGCACGGAAAAGCCGCAGGCAATTATCGAGCAGATACTTGATGGAATTCCTCTGGACTTCCCGCATACAGTAAATGCGGACAGACGCCAGGCAATCATGCAGGCGCTCAACATTGCCCGGGAAGGCGACTGCGTGGTAATTGCAGGTAAAGGGCATGAGGATTATCAGGAAATCAACGGTGTAAAGCACCATTTCAACGATAAAGAAATTGTGATGGAGTTGCTTGCAGATGGAGAAAAAAAGTGAGCGGACACGAACATAACTGTACTACTCTTACTCTTGGATCGCTGGTGGAATGGTGCGGCGGTGAATCGCAGATCGGAGCCAGGCAGAGAAAGATGCCGGCTGGAAGCGTCTGTAACGATTCCCGCAATATAGAACCGGGAGATATCTTTGTGGCCATAAAGACAGAGCAGAATGACGGCCACAATTATGTTGAGGCTGCGTTCAAGGCTGGAGCCGTTGCCGCAATAGTTGACAGGAAAGCATCATTGAGCCTGAGTGCATCAAATCGTCGCAGACTTATAACTGTTAGCAATCCGGTGAAATCTGTCCAGAAAGCTGCGGCCCGCTACAGGAAGGAAATGGGGATTCTTTTTACAGGTATCACCGGGTCCAGCGGAAAGACCACAACCCGCACATTTATCTCTTCTGTGCTTCGTCAGGGAGTAAAGGTCGGGGAGACACACAGTAACTGGAATAATCATATCGGTGTTCCGATGAGTATCCTGAAATTCAGCGGCGATGAATGGGCCGGTGTAATAGAGATGGGTGCAAATCACATGGGTGAGATCCATGATCTATCCCTGATTGTTAAGCCGGACATCGCGGTCATCACCAATATCGGCTATGCGCATGTGGGGCTTTTCGGATCTATTGAAAACACCACGAAGGCAAAATTCGAAATTGCAGACGGGTTGGGCCGCAAGGGATTTATGCTGTTAAACGGGGATGATCCGCGTCTGGTCAAAGAGGCAAAGAAGAGAGGAATTCCATCGGTGTTTTACGGTTTCTCTTCATGTTGTTCAGTGCGTCCTGAGAGCATTGCCATATCTCCCGGTGGGTTGAGTTTTGAACTTGATGGCAGCTGCTTTACACTTCGGATGCCGGGACGGCATTTTATCTACAGCGCTCTTCCGGCTATTTATCTTGGCCGACGCTGCGGGATTCCGGAGAAGATGATTGTAAGGGCACTTGAGACACTTAAACCGGTTTCAATGCGCGGTGGAATTGTGAAGAAAAAAGGCATTTCGTTTATAGTTGACTGCTACAATGCAAATCCATCTTCCATGAAAAGCGGACTCGCTTACCTTTCAGATATATCAAATCCCAAAAGCAGGGCAGTGGTGGTGGGGGATATGCTTGAACTGGGCGTCTACTCAAAGAGGCTTCACAGGGAGCTTGGAAAGCAGATCGCCAGGGCGGAAGTCAAAAAGCTTCTTGCAGTAGGAGAATTTTCTGCGGTTGTGGCTGAGGCTGCAGTAAAGGCTGGAATGCCCAAATCCAAGATTTTTACAGCTGAAAAAGCGGAAGACGCAGTCGGGATTGCCAGAAAGCTCCTTGATACAGGAGACACGGTACTTTTGAAGGGTTCCCGTGGAGTACATCTTGAAACCATTTTTGAGAAATTCTGATATATGATTCCGGACCTTATAAACAACATCTATCCTGAGAACGTAGCGATTATCGGTGCTGCCAGAAGCGGGCTTGCAGCTGCTTCATTTTTCATGAAGAAGGGCACGCATGTCTTTATAAGTGATTTGAGTGAAGAGAAAAAATTGTGTTCGATACTTGAGTCCCGCGGACTGGGGAAAGTGGATTATGAAGCAGGGAAGCATACTGAGAAGATACTCGAACGTCAACTGATAGTCCTTTCTCCAGGTGTCAGATCCGATCTGCCTGTACTCCAGAAAGCCAGAGAAAGAGGCATACCGGTCTGGTCTGAAATGGAGCTTGGTTTCAGGGCAAGCAAAGCTGCTTTCCTTGCGATCACCGGTTCCACCGGTAAGAGTACGACAGTCTCTCTTCTTGGAGCTGCGTTGAAAGCTGCCGGGCTTGAATCTGTAGTTGCAGGGAACATCGGAATTCCAGTGATAAGTGAAGTGCCATCTCTTTCCGCAAACGGTTTTGTGGCTGCCGAGGTGTCAAGCTTTCAGCTGGAAAACATCGATCAGTTCAGGCCACTTGGGGCAGCGGTGCTGAATTTAATGAAAAACCACCTGGACAGGTATGCATCGGAGGATGATTATTACAATGCAAAAAAAGAGATTGCCAGAAATTTAACAAAAGATAACTATCTGGTGCTCAATGCCAATGATGCTCTTCTGATGGAATGGGCAGAGCAGATAAAAACAAAGACAAACGTCATCTTTTTTGGAGCAGATCTTCCAGGTCGGGACTGCTTTTTTTGTGTAAATGGAAAAATCCGATACAGGTTCTCTGGTGAAAGTGGTGAAATTCTCGATTTTGACATGATGCGTATTAAAGGGAAGCACAACCATGAAAACGCCTGTGTCGCAGCTGCACTGGCAAAGACTGCAGGTGTGAATAATGAGGCCATAAGAAGGGGATTCTGCAGTTTTGAAGGATTGGAGCACAGGCTTGAGTTTGTGGCTGATATGGATGGAGTAAGGTTTTATAACGATTCAAAATCAACCACTGCAGAGTCGGTGACAGTTGCAGTTTCTGCTTTTTCCGGCGGCGTTCATCTGATTGCCGGTGGAAGGGATAAAGGATGTGATTTTTCCGCAGTTAATGAAGCTGTAAAGAAACATGTCAGTGATATCTGCCTGATAGGTGAAGCAGCCGACAGAATGCAGAAACAGTGGGAGGGGCTTGCCCCGATAAACCGTGCCGGAACACTGCATGAAGCGATTCTAAAAGCGGTTAAAGATGCAGTTCCCGGTGATGCAGTGGTGTTTTCGCCGGGCTGTTCGAGCTTTGATATGTTTACTAATTATGAAGAGCGCGGAAATATCTTCAAGCAGCTGGTACGCGAACTGGTCAAGGAGAGGTCAGTTTCATGAACGGTAAAATGTCAAAAATGGACATTGGACTGTTTACAGCTCTGCTGATAATGCTGGGGGTTGGAATTGTATTTGTCTACAGTTCCTCATTTGCCCTGGCTCAGCATAAATTCGGCGGATCGGATTTCTTCCTGTCGCGCCAGACTATAAGGGCCGTTATGGCAATTGCCTGCTTCATGTTTTTCATCAATGTTGACTACCATTTGCTGGGTCGCATGAGCAATTTGATCTATCTGGGTGCTGTGGGATTGCTGGTGTTTGTACTGTTTCTTCCCGAAAGTCAGGCTGTAAATGGTGCCAGGCGCTGGATATCGATTGGCACCCTGAGTTTTCAGGTTTCTGATGTGGCAAGAATGGCCCTGATTCTTATTTTGGCAAGAGGCTGTGAGAAAGCGGGCACACAGATCAGGGAATGGCCTGTACTTCTGTCTAATCTTCTTAAAATCGGACTTGTATGTGTACTGGTTCTTCTGGAGCCGAATTTCTCCACCTGTATGATCCTTGC
>CAYLVN010000054.1:0-12100 GCA_964387115.1 uncultured Fibrobacter sp. | reverse complement strand
CTTTTTCCTGCGTCGCCGTTTTCTGATTTTAAAATGGCTTTATTGCGCGTCAATAATTCATTCTGCCTGGTTTATTTTGCACAACTCCATATAAGGCGAAGCCTTGTTCTGCTTTTTTATGAGTACTCTTCTTGGCGCTGCTCTTTCTTAAACTCATTTTTTATTTTGCTGGCTACTAATTATTCATTGTGGTATACAATTACGCCAACGCTAGGGATTACAATCACAGCCACCTTACACCACCGCTTCCCCCCCCAGTTCTAACTCGCCGATGTAATTCCATTGAATGAAGCCGGTGCCGCAACGCCCTTACATATCATATAGGAAAATGTATCTTCGGGCAACTTAATTATTTACTATTACTATTTCAGACAGTCAGCCCGGTATTGCCTCACTTTGCTGCTTCTTAATAGTTGCCCTCATCGCCTTAGCCTCTCCCTTTGTAGGCGGTCTGCTTCTCTTTCTCACAAAATTTACATACAGATAACTGCCTCCGTAAAGGACTATCATTACAACGATGATATTTACAGGAGAATGCAGGAATTTGTAATACCCGAGAAAATGTTCGCAGAAATAGGCAATAGCGGAGATCAGCGGGATGTGAATGAGATAGGGGTAAAAAGAGCTTCGTCCGGTGTTCCTGATTATCGACAAAGAGAGGATCTTTGAGATCAATCCTCTTTCACAGGCCAGAAGATAGAGTATTAAGCAGTAAAACGGTGTATAAAAGAAATGGTACCCGAGAAATTTCATCACTTTATCATCCGAGGACTGCAGGGTAAGTAACATGTAGATAGCGCACACGGAGGCAGCTATCAGGATATCATAGAAAATTCCGGTGTAGAGTGGCCCTCTCTTATGTTTCCCCAGCATAAACAGGCGGGCAAGGAGCATCCCGGCGGCGAATTCAAAGAGCCTGATAGGCGCGAAGAAATGAAAAAAATGGTACCATTCTATAGCCGGTTCGGCTGTTCCGAAAAGAGAACCCCAAAGTACAATTGGTAAAAAGCACAGAAGAAGTGCTGTGAAGGTGCTCTTTCTGTTTTTTAATCGCGCGGTAAATTTCAGCATCGGAGCGAACAGAAGATAGCAGAGGAAAAAGGCGGAAATTGCCCAGGAAGGGGTATTAAATGTATAGCTGAAAAAAGGAAATATCGAATACAGAAGAGAGAGATGCATGAACCCTGAAAAGAAAAACTTGACTATGCTGAGATTTTCCCAGGGCATCCGGACAAGAAAAATTATCATCATTGCAACAGTGGTAATCAGATGCAGCGGATAAAGTTCAGAAAATCTTTTGCGCAGAAATGGCCAGGTTTTAAACTCATCTACCTTGGGTAGAAATTTTGAAGCGAAAATGAAGCCGCCCAGAAGGAAAAATATGGTGGCGTGAAATGCCGGTCCTTTTATGATTCTGAAAAACCAGGCAGGTGCTCCTCCTAAATCATTAAATCCGCCGATGCTCTCAAAATGAAAGAGGACTATGTTGATGGAGGCAATTAAACGCAGACCGTCAATTGAAAGAAAATACCGGCTGGAACCTGGAAAAGACTGATGTTTAGTCATTAATATGAAAAATATAGAAAAAGTTTAAGATTTAACTGAAAACGGCATCAGTTTGTAAAACGAGGTTTTCATTTGCTATTCCCCTTGTGTATTAATACTGCCTGTTTTTCAATGACCTTTTTAAAGTCCTCACTTGTTGCACCCCAATCTACCAGATCCACTTTGAATGACAGGTCGGAATTTGAGAAATCTTCTTTCAAATCAATTAATTGAAGCAAAGAGAGCGGCTTATCTGTCATAACTACCGGGTCAAGATCAGAAGTTCTACTGGCTTTCCATTGTACGCGTGAACCAAAAGCACACACGTCAAACTCTGGCACATGCTTTTCCAGAATTTTCCTTACAGCCTGCAGTTCTTCTGGTTTTATGTCAATCTGCTTCACTGGTACCGTCATTACGTTTCTTCAATTCATCCAGCAGATATTTCATATCATTCAGAAACATCCCAATGATCGAAACGATCTCTGCAGCTTTGTTTTCATCATATGTGTGGCTTGTAATATTGCGTTTTTCGCGATAAATTCTGAAGTGAGGTGCTTCTATTATGAGGCCGGCTTCATTAGCATCGCGAATAAGATCCATGAAGTTCATCTCTTTCAGTTCTGCAGGATAAGGAACAATCTGTGCCAGTTGCCGGCGGATCATTTTATAGGCAAGCTCGTAAGTAAATTCGAATGCCTGAATGACCGCAGCGCGGAATTGTTCCTTGAGGTCGGAATCATTTTCGGCCATCTCGGAGTAATAGTAGTTTAAGCTTTTTTCAAGCTGACCCAAAGCTTTTTCAAATGGTGAAAAATCAATCTTCATCAGGTCCTACCCATCCGGAGTCAGAACACAAAATCCTCTTCAGAAGGAATGCTAAGTGTTTTAGCTGTTACAAATTTATACTCTTTGCCGCTGCATTGCGCAACAATATTGTTCCCTTGGCCTTTTAATTTCATTTCATCATCGGGTCTGGTTGCCTTGAGATAATTCATGAAGCAGAAAGCTTTTTCCAGCCCGTCGCCTCTTCTGAAATTCCATACCTCATCGGGCTGTGCCATTCGTGTTCTGCCATCGTAAATCGAATCATTTCTCATTTTTGATAGTACAGTATACGCTTCATCCGGACCCATATTTTTCATCCCCTGTATGCAGACCGGGTTGCGTTCCATGGCTGCCTTTAAAAAAGGCTTCCACGCGGAGCGGCTCAGATCTCTGAATGCGTAAAAGGCAAGATCCACAGAGGTGTTTTCGGTGCGCAATTTTTCCAGCTTCTCAACTGCCTCTTCCGGCGAACTGACATTTTCAAGGTCAATCGGGTTCTGGTGTTTCCAGTTCTTGTCTGTATTGGGCAGAGAGGGAACCGTTCTGCAGAAACTCCTTAGATCCCGCACTACTTCATCAACATTAAAGCAACTGTGACGAAGGCAGAGCTTCAGTTTTTCAACAGTTTTTGTTTCATCAAAAATAACTCTGTTTTCCTTGAAGAATGACTCCATTTCACTCATCAGGATGCGGTTTGGAAGCGGTTCGGTGTAATACTCGTCCTCTTCGATCTCATGCAGGAGAAGCTTCTGTGTAGGAGTCCCGACCCTTGATTTGCTCGAGTGCTCGTAATGGTAAACCTTCTCTGCTTCAATAAAGCGTGGTTTGCCGCAGCAGTTGTAAGATATCTGGAAACAGCGCTGATATTTATGCTGCTGTCTGAGAAAATTGGAAAGCATCTCGTAGGTGACATCGGTTTTCAGATACCTGCTTATTTTTTCAGAAAACCTGTTATAGCTCTCAGGCTCAATGGTTGCATCATCATACATTACATGTATATAACCGCTTCGGTGTGCCACTATGGTTATTCTCTCATTATCCAGTGCCCGTCTGGCTTTCGCTGAGAGTTCGGTTCCGTTGAACCACATGTTTTTTGTCACAATCCGCCTGTTGTTTGTGATAATCCCTTCGCCAATGTCCAGATAATTCTGCGAGTGCAGCGGCGTAGCCATCATGTAAATGTCATCAAGCGGTATTCTGCCTACAACAAAGGCTGCTGCGGCATAAAGGGCCGCAAAAGAGACGCACTCACCGGCTCCTCCAGAGTATCCCTCTTTGAACCGGAACGCCTCCATCGCCTCCAGCGTTTCTGTCTTCCAGTAGGGGATCACTTCTGAATTGTATTTGTCGAGCCCGAAATGTTTCCTTATATCGATATCAAAGTAGTATTTATCTCCCTCATAGCCAAATAGTGCATTGCTTCTGGCTAAAACATCTTTGTCGATGTAATTTGAGAAGCGCTGCAGCTCTCTGCTCTTGGTGGTCAGGCCCCAGGTGTCAAGATCCAGGTTGAACCAGAAGTGGTCGATTATATACTGCTTGAGCCTCTGGATCCGTCTTTGAGGGTTCCCCTTCTTTTCCTCAGAAAACCATGGGTCTTTGAGCCATGACCATAATCTGGGGGACATGATATTTGCCAGTAAAAGAGAATACATCAGTTCAGGAAAGATGAATACCTCCATGTCGGAGAGCGTGACTGCAGAGGAATATTTTTCCAGTGATTTTGGATCATTTTCATCGTACATGTTGCCTTAACTCCTTTAAATTTGCATGCTCTACGGCTAACTTATATTTTGTTTCTGTTCTTTTGGTTCTGAATATAATAACGGTCTCATAATTAACGTTACTTTTTCGATAACAGTTACCGGGGAACACCATTGGCATTGGAATAGGAATCGATAATCAATTGCTGTGCTTTTCGATGCTGATAAGTGTGTATTGTATTACAAGACAGTTAATAATTCAGAAAATCTATCTCCACTAACCTGGCGCATTTCTGGACTTCAAGAGATAGTATTGCACCAGAGAGGCTATTTTAGGACAGCTCTAAAGCTTTGTCCCCAGTCTTCAATTTTTTTTCCGGAACAGTTAAAAAAAACCAAAGAGGCGAAAAACTGCCATGAGAACATTAGGTATCTGTTTTGGGTCTACAACAGTACAGTGTGTGGAAGTGATATTTGAAAACGACAGTAAAGAAATCGGAAAGGTGACCAGAATCCCTCATGAAGGTAATCCTCATAAGGTGTTTACTGATCTCCTTGAAGATCTTGATCTTTCCGAATGCAAAATCGCGCTAACAGGCCGCGCGTTTCGTAAAAATGTGAAGCTGTCGGGAATCTCTGAGCCGGAAGCGCTGGAGTACGCATTAAAAGAGGAGTATTCTGATAAGAATTTCCCCGATCTTGTGATCAGCTCAGGCGGGGAAACGCAGCTTCTTTATTCTATAAATAGAAATGGCGGGATCAATTCGGTTCACTCCGGAAATAAGTGTGCCTCCGGGACAGGCGAATTTTTCCTTCAGCAGATCCGCAGGATGGGTTTGACACTTGATGAGGCTGTTGAGATGGCCTCCAGGGGGACTCCGCATAAAATTGCCGGCAGATGCAGCGTATTCTGCAAGAGCGACTGTACTCATGCACTTAATAAAGGAGAGCCAAAGGAAAATATTGCCGCAGGGCTCTGCACGATGATGGCTGACAAGATTTCTGATCTGGTTAAAGATTCACAGTATGAGAAAACTGCATTGATCGGTGGCGGTTCCCTCAATAGTGCAATGGTCAAAGTGCTCAAATCCCGTTTCGGCAGCCTTGAGATCCCCCGCCTTGCAGAGTGTTTCGAGGCCTATGGTGCTGCACTCTGGGCCGCAGAGCACAAATGTGTGCCTTATGAAGGTAAGGCGGAAGAACTGTTTACGGGTGGAATAAATTCCTTCGGTTCTCACCAGCCGCTTAAAAACGCTATCAAGCTTGTAGACTTCAGAGAATCGAACAGGGGGGTACCGTCTGCGGGTGATAAATGCATTCTGGGGCTCGATGTAGGGTCTACAACCACCAAGGCTGTTGTTCTGCGCAGATCAGACAACACTATCCTCTCATCTGTTTACCTTCGTACAAATGGAGATCCCGTAGGTGCTGCCAGAAATTGTTACAGGTCAATCAAATCTTCTCTTGGAGATGTTGATATTGACATTATCGGACTTGGTGTAACAGGTTCGGGTCGTCAGATCGCGGCTCTTCATGCCCTTACAGATAATGTAATAAACGAGATCATCGCCCATGCAACAGCGGCCTCATTTTTCGATAAAGATGTGGATACGATATTTGAAATCGGCGGTCAGGATGCCAAGTACACCTATCTTACCGGCGGGGTGCCGTCTGATTATGCCATGAACGAGGCTTGCAGCGCTGGAACAGGCTCTTTTCTTGAGGAATCCGCACGTGAATCACTTAACGTGCTCACCGAGGAGATTGCCGAGTGTGCCCTCAGAGGAGAAAATCCGCCCAACTTTACAGACCAGTGTTCTGCCTTTATCTCAAGCGACATCAAAATTGCCGGCCAGGAGGGAATAGGAAAAGACGATATTCTGGCAGGGCTGGTTTACTCGATCTGTCTGAATTATCTCAACCGTGTCCGGGGATCCCGTCCTGTGGGAAAAAAGATTTTTATGCAGGGCGGAGTTTGCTATAACAAAGCCGTTCCTGTGGCCATGGCTTCACTGATGCAGCATCAGATAATCGTTCCTCCCGATCCGGGTCTTATGGGGGCATTTGGTGTCGCCCTTGAGGTAAGCAAAAGAATCGACCTGGGTATCAGCGCTGAGGGACACTTCAAACTTCAGGAGCTTATAGACAGAGATGCAGAGAGAGGGGAGAGCTTTGTCTGCGGGGGCGGAAGAGAAAAATGCGACCGTAAATGCGAGATCTCCCGTGTAAAGATTAACGACAAGATTTATCCTTTCGGGGGTATCTGCAATAAATACTACAATCTCCGTCTGAACCGACAAATTGACGCAGGTAAATACGATCTGGTGGCATTCCGGCAGAAACTGCTTTTTGAGAAGTACGGGGTCAAAAGCGGCGACACTCCGGTGGATCAGGATAAACCGGCACGCACAGTGGGTATAATGCGCTCTTTTCTGACTCACTCTCTATATCCGCTTTATTCAAATTTATTTCACAAGATGAATTTCAAGGTTGTGCTTTCCGATAATATTGACACAGAGGGAATCTCAAGGATCGAATCCGCTTTCTGTTTCCCTGCCGAGATAACGCATGGAAGTTTCTTCAATCTGCTCAAGAAAAATACCGATTACATTTTCCTGCCGCAGGTGATGCAGATACCGGTTCCTGACGTGCCCACATACAGCAGAGCCTGTGTATTTGTCCAGGGTGAGCCTTATTATCTCAGGACAACTTTCAGGCGGGAAATTGAACAGTCTCCGGTAATACTGCTTTCTCCTGTTCTAAAGATGGAAAAGGGATATGAGGCTGCTGAGGACACGATGGTTGAGATGGCACGCAGCATGGGAGTGAGTGAGAAGAAGGCGCGAAAAGCATATCAGGCTGCGTGTAAAAAGCAGAGAGATTTCGAAAAAGAGCTCCTTGATAGAGGAAAAGCTGTTCTGGAAGAACTGGAAAAGAATCCTGATATGTTTGCCATAGTTCTTTTCGGCCGGCCCTACAGTGCATTTGCATCAGACGCAAATATGGGCATTCCCCACAAGGTCGCATCAAGAGGTTATTATGTGATTCCTTATGATATGCTTTCTGCCGGCAGTTATGAGGTTGATCAGAAGATGTTCTGGGCAATGGGGCAGAAGATCATGAAAGCGGCTCAGTTTGTAAAGCAGAGAAGAAACCTGTTTGGATTTTATGTGACAAACTTTTCCTGCGGCCCCGATTCCTTTATTCTGGGATATTTCCGCAATCTGATGGGCAGTAAACCATCATTGACACTTGAACTTGATCAGCACACTGCCGATGCCGGAATAGACACCCGCACTGAGGCTGCTCTTGATATAATGAAAAGCTATCAGAGGCTGGGGATAGAGGGTGATGGCTTGAAGCGGTTCCGGCCCGCGAAGGTGGTCAATAGCGGAAAAGAGATAAAGGTGATCTCCTCTTCGGGCAAGGAGTATGACCTGAAGAGCACGAATGTGGAAATAGTGCTTCCATCCATGGGCCGGTACAGCACAGAGGCTGTGGGGGCCATACTGCGCTCGATGGGGATCGATGCCAGGGCGCTTCCTGTAGCCGACAAGGATACTCTTCTTGAAGGACGAAGGAATACCACATGTAAAGAGTGCCTCCCGTATATCATCACCACAGGATCTTTCCTGGAATATGTCAGGAATAACCCTGAACGCAAAAAAGTGACCCTGTTTTTCATGGCAACAGGAGGGGGCCCCTGCAGGCTCGGTCAATACTGCAGGGCACTGGAGCAGGTAATAGAAAAAGAGCAGATTCCCGATGTCGCCGTCTTTACCATTACAGATGAAAACGGCTATGGAGGAATGGGGAGCCGGACCTTGCTGAAAGCCTGGCAGGCTATTAATGTCTCTGATGTACTGGGTGATATTAAGAGCACTCTTTCGGTGGCTGCGGCAGATAAGAAATCTGCTCTGAAGGAAGTAGAGAATATCTGGAAGGATTTCATAGCATATTTTGAAGGCCGGCTTTCATTGCGGTTCACGGTTTTACTGGCTCGTGCGGTAGCCAGGCTTTCTTCTATACCTCTGAAAAAAGATCCCTCAAAAATTCCCGTTATATCACTGATAGGTGAAATATTTGTGAGAAGGGATGAATTCTCGAGGAAAAACATAATTGATTATCTGGAAAACAACGGGTTTATGGTAAAAGTTGCTCCGGTGGCTGAATACCTCTGCTACAGCAACTATGTCGTGAATACAGGTCTTGGCGAAAGAGAATTCTCATTCCGGGAACAGGTCCGCATGAGGCTGACTGCCCAGATACAGGACTGGTGGGAGAGAAGGATAAAGACAATCCTTTCGGAAAGTGGTCTTTACAAATTTGAGATGATCGATGTTGCGGAAACCATAAAATGCGCAAATCATCTTGTAAATGAAAATTTCCGTGGCGAAGCTATTCTGACCGTTGGACTCGCGCTCAGAGAAATACTTCATGACTCCTGCGGCGTGATTGCAATCGGCCCCTTCGGGTGTATGCCCTCGAGAGTCGCGGAGTCGATCCTCAAGAAAGAGATGACTGTAGAAGGCAGGATGCGTATGCAGGACTGCAGCAGCATAACAGAAAAGTTCAAGGATATTGAGAATTTCCCGTTCTTTTCTCTTGAGACCGACGGTTCGGCTTTCCCGCAGCTCATCGAGGCCAACCTTGAAGCCTTTATTCTGCAGGCCAGACGAATTCACAATCGACTGCTTGAGATCAGAGGAGAAAACAGCCCCGCAAAAAATCACCTGCTCAGGTGGTATGAGATTGTTACCGGAAATGGAAATGTGTTATCCGGTGCCAGAAAAAGGCCTCGTTGACCGTTTTTCCCATTCAATGTATAATGTTATTATTGCAGCCGGTAAAGCAGACCAGAGCCCTCAGGGGCTCTGGTGCATATTTTCCGGTTTAGTGCTTCCGTCATATATCGAAGAAAGGTTCTCTAAATGTCAAACTGGGCGGTTTTAACGACATTTGCTGCTGCTGCCGCGGTTATTGCAGGATGTGCCGGATCTGTCAGTCAGCTGGAAACAGAAGCTCTGTTACCGGAAATCGATGTCATTCAGGTCAAGGAAAATTCTGATGAGGCACTCAAACTGGCTCAGGAAGCAAAGCTCGATGTGGATGTGCTCAGCGCAAAGATTACTGAAATTGATAATAAGATAATTCTGCTTTCAGAGGAAATATCCAGTGTCTCCGGAGCAAAAATCGAAGAGCTCGAAAGCCGTCTGGCTCTTCTGGTTGAAGCTTACAAGGATCTGGCGGCTCAGGTACAGGCTCTTGAGACTGCTCCTTTACGTTCCGCTAAAAAAAGCTCCGGTCCGGGACCGACTTTCTCTCCAACTTCTGCAACAGCTGTTATCTCCTCTCCTGAATATGATCTTTATCAGAGAGGACTCCAGGTTTACAATACAAGACGGTATGATGATGCCATAGAGATTTTCAGCGATCTGCTTCAGCAGTATCCATCAGGAAAATATCAGGATAACAGCCAGTACTGGATTGGGGAATGCTACTATGCAAAAGGGGAGTTTGCCCAGGCTATCTCTTCTTTTAAGACCGTACTTTCCTTTCAGAAATCAGCCAAGGCGGATGATGCGCAGCTTAAGATCGGATTGTGTTATTTAAAAATGGGTCAGCCAGGAGCGGCTAAAGCCGAGCTGAAGATTCTCAAGGACCGTTATCCGGCCAGTGAATATGTTCCCCGTGCTGAAAAATACCTCTCTGATTTGAAATAGCTTTTTAAACAATTTATGCATCCAGGAAGGGGAAAGTATAATTTGCCCTGATCCGGGTGCATAAATCAGGAATCAGCTGATGCTGCTTTTTCAGCTCGGTTTTTTTTTACTACTCCTTGCTTTTATGCTCTCTCAGAAACCAATTTTATAAGTTATAGTTTACCCGGCAAAGCTCGCCATTAAATCCATAACTCCTGGAATAAAACATGAAAAAATATCTCTCCTGTGTCCTTGTGATCTCCATACTGTTTCTGATCTCCTGTGCTGGCGGCACAAAGATGCACTCAAAGCAGTACGACTGTTCAAAAAAACTTTCTGAAGCAATGGAACTTTACAATAATCAGAAATTTTCCAGGGTTAAGACTCTTCTGGAAGATGTGAAGGTGCAGTGCAACGGAAGCAAGGTGATTGACAGTGTGCTGTATTATCTGGGAATGTCCAATCTCAAGACAAAGAATTATGCCAATGCCCGTACCGAATTTCATCTCCTTACACAGGATTTCCCCAACTCTCCATTCTATGAGGATGCTCTTTTCAGAGTAGGACTTTCGGTTTATCTCCAGTCCAATTCTTCCAGTCGCGATCAAACCGAAACCCACGAAGCAATCCGGCTGCTGAGAGATTTTCTGGAAACTCGTCCGAGCAGCTCTGCGGCTGACAGTGCATCAAAGTATTTGAATGAGGCCATTGAGAAGCTTGCCCAGAAAGAATTTGACAACGCCCGTTTTTATGAAAAAATCAATGAACATGAAGCGGCAATAGTTTACTACAAGGCTTTTGTCAGCCAGTTTCCAGACTCGAAGCTCACAGATCAGGCCTATCTGAATATAGCGGAACTGTTGGTAAAGCTGGATAGAAAAGGCGAGGCGCAGGAGATTATCGATCAGTTGCTTGAATCCGGCAAAGATAAAGAGATAATCAATAAAGCAAAGATGTTGCGTTCACGTATATCCTGACCGGCGTTATTTGCAGGAGAGAGCAGGAATGTCGGGAACAATCGGTGTGCTCGGCGGTATCTTCGATCCGGTTCATAATGGTCATCTCGCGGTAGCATCTCTGGCCCGTGAATTCTTTGGCCTTGAAAAAATCCTTTTTATTCCCTCAGGTTCTCCTCCACACAAGAATCGCGTGACCGCATCATCATCCGACCGTCTCGCGATGCTTCGTCTGGCACTTCTGAACGAACCCGGATCGACAATATGGGAAAAAGAGCTGAGCCGTCCCGGATACTCCTATACTGTCGATACTCTTGAGGAGCTGAGCGCTCAATATAAAAAAAAGATCTATTTTATCATCGGCTCCGATAACCTTCCCGAGATTTCAGGATGGCACAGGTACCGGAGCATAATTGAGATGGTTGACCTCTGCGTTGCCCACCGCCCCGGCTATGCGGTGAAAATTCCAGATGAACTCAGAGGCGCAAATATCCGCACTTTCCCATCACCGGAATGGGGAATCAGCTCTACCATGATACGCAAATACCTCATGAACGGATTCTCCTGCCGTCATCTTATTCCTGATGCTGCAGGAGAGTATATTTTACAAAAAGGGCTTTACCGGACCGGAAACACAGAATCCGGAAAAGTCAGAAAGGCCATTTGTCATGAGTCCGGAAAAGGAGAATCTGGAAAGTAAAAAATTTCTGGGCATTCATTTCCGCTGCTGCAATGTGTATGCAAGAATTTACAAAAGCAGAGAAGGAAAATCCTACCAGGGTCAGTGTCCCAAATGCGGTAAGAAAGTGGATGTTCCGATAGGAGAAGGTGGAGTATCAAGCCGCTTTTTTGAAGCTTTCTGAAAATGGTGACCAGAAGAGAATATCTCAAAGATCTGCTGATCATTGCGGGACTGGCCTCTGCAGCCACCACTGCCGCCTCATCCCCGCGTTACCGCACTGCCAGATTCTGGCATGCCATGGGTAAAAATGTAATCTGTGACCTCTGTCCCAATGGATGTGTTCTGCCTGAAGGGAAAACCGGTATCTGCCGGAGCCGCAGAAATATCGATGGCAGCCTGGTCACGCTCGGTCACTCATGGCCATGTGCGGTTCATGTTGATCCGGTCGAAAAAAAGCCTCTCTACCATGTACTGCCCGGAGCAAAGACTTTTTCCATCGGTGTTGCAGGATGTAATCTGCGCTGTAAAAACTGCCAGAATTACTCCCTGAGTCAGAAGAGCCCGCTTGAAACTGAAAATGTATACCTGCCGCCCGAAAAAGTCATAGAAGAAGCTAAGCGCCGGAGCTGCACTATCATAGCCTTCACCTATTCTGAACCGACAGTATGGATCGAATATATGCTT